>NZ_JBFAPH010000002.1:0-63801 GCF_040675635.1 Streptomyces sp. NPDC049577 | reverse complement strand
CTCGCGGACGGCGCCGGGGGCGCCGAACCGGTGGCCCGCGCCATCGCGGACGTACGCCAGTGGCAGCTGCGCCACACCGACGCCCGCGCCGCCGACGACGGCGGGGACTACGAGCGGGCCCTGCCCATGGTGATCGGCGGCAAGGGCAGCACGGGCGAGTCCTTCGACCGGGTGGACGCCGAGCTGAGCCGGGCCCTCGCGCACGAGCAGGACGAGTTCCGGCGGACGGCGGACGACGGCCGTGGCGCGCTGACCGGCCTGGCGGCCGGCGCCGCCGTCCTGGCCGTGCTGGGCGCGGCGGCGGCCGTCCTCGGCATCGGCCGCCGGCTGTCGGAGTACCGGTGAGACGGGGAGGCGGGGGCATGGGGGAACGGCGGACGACCTGGGTGGGAACGGCGGTCGGGGCCCTCGCGGCGGTGGTGTGCGCGCTGAGCGCGCTGGCGGCCCTCTCCGCGCCGTCGCCCGCACCGCCGGGCGGCACGGCAGCCGGGGGGCGGGCGGCCCGCGCCGAGGCGGTGGCCGCCGAGGCCCCGCCGGCCTGCACCGATCCGGAGGCGAGCCTGAGGCCGGTGACCACGGACGGGCCGGCCGTGCGGCGCATCAAGGACCGGGGGCGGCTGATCGCCGGTGTCGACCAGAACAGCTATCGCTGGGGCTACCGCGACCCCGCCACCCGCGAGCTGAGCGGCTTCGACATCGACCTGGTGCACGCCATCGCCAAGGCCGTCCTGGGCGACCCCGGCAAGGTCACCTTTCTCACGATCCCCACCAACCAGCGCATACCCGCGCTGCAAAAGGGCAAGGTGGACATCATCGTGCGGACCATGACCATCAATTGCGAGCGGATCGGACAAGTGGCGTTCTCCACCGCCTACTTCGAGACCGGTCAGCAGCTGCTCGCGCCCAAGGACTCGCCCGTCACCGGCTTCGACGACGCCTCGCTGGGCGGGCGCAGGGTGTGCGCGGCCAAGGGCTCCACGGCCGAGAGCGAGCTGCGCAGGAACGCCCATTCGGCCACCGTGACGACCGTGCCCAACCAGCTGGACTGCCTGGTGCGGCTCCAGCTCGGCCAGGTCGACGCGGTGCTCACCGACAGCGCCCTGGCCGCCGGGCAGGCGGCCCAGGACCCGTCCGTGCGACTGGTCGGCAAACCGTTCACCACCGAGTCGTACGGCGTGGCGATGAACCTCCGGGACGAAGACCTGGTACGCCGGGTCAACGCGGTTCTGGAGGACTACCGACGCGGCGGCGACGGCAGCCCCTGGATGCTGGCCTACCGTAAGTGGCTCGCGGCGGACCTCAAGGGCATCACGGCCCCGCCGGAGCCCAAGTACCGGGACTGACCGCGTCGACGGACGCGGCACGGTGGCAACACACGCGCCCCAGGGCGGGAGAGGAGTTCGATGGCGGTCGCGGGACCCACCGGGCCGACCCTGAGCCGCGAGGAGGCGGACCGCGCGCTGGCCAGGCTCGGCGCGGAACACGAGGCGGTCGAATCCTCGCTGCTCGCCCTGCAGGACCACGCCGGTCGCCGGCTGCTGGAGGGCGCGGAGCTGACCGGTGCCACCAGAAGCCGGTGGGAGCTGGCCGAGCAGCTCATCACCCAGCTGTGGACGTACTTCGACGCCTACACGGCCGCCCTGGAGACGGCCCGCGAGCTGCGGGGCCGGCACCGCTGGCCCACCCAGGCCGAACTGGCCGAGCTCACCGACCTGCTGCGCGGCACCGCGGTCACCCTGCCCGCCGGCCCGCCGGCGGCCACCGTCGCCGCGCTCGGCACGGCCGCCCGGCTCAGCGAACGGCTGAGCCTCGCGGAGCTGCTGGACCGGATGAACAGCTGGTACGCGCAGGCCCTGGACGTGGTCGTCACCGCCGACGCCGTCTGGTCGGCGCTGCCCGCCCGGATCGACCTGCTGGCGGCCGAGCTGGGCCGCGTCCGCTCGCTGGCCCACTCGGTGGGCGTGCGGCCCGGCGAACACCCCGCCGCGGACGACCTGGAGCGCATCACGCACGAGCTGGCCACGCTGCGGGCCGAGGTGATAGCGGACCCGCTGGCCTTCTGGACGGGCGCCTCGCCCAGCTCGGCACCCGGCGGCGGCCGCCCCGACACCGGCCGCTACGACCGCGCGGCCCGCGCCCTGGAGGACGTGCGGCGCGAGGTCGAGGCCGTCCTGGACGTGCGCCAGGACGCCGAGCGGCGGCTGATGCGCGTCCGGGACGTCCTCTCCCGCGCGGACCGCACGCTGGCCGAGGCCCGGCAGGCCCGGGTCGAGGTGCTCTCGAAGATCGCGGCGTCCGAGGTGCCGGCCGTCTCCGGGCCGCCCACGGTGCTCTACGAGCAGCTGACGACCGCCGCCGAGCACCGCAGGCACGCCCGCTGGCACCGGCTCTCCCCGCTCCTGGAGGACCTGGAGCAGCGGGCCGAGGAGGAACTGCTGCGGGCCCGCGAGTCGCTGACGGCCGTCACCGCGCCGCTGGCCGTGCGGGCCGAACTGCGCGGCCGGCTCGACGCGTACAAGGCGAAGGCCGCGCGGCACGGGCTGGCGGAGGACACCCTGGTCGTCGAGCGGTACGACGTGGCGCGGCGGATGCTGTGGAGCGCGCCGTGCGATCTGGTCGCCGCCGAGCAGGCCGTCCTCCGCTACCAGCAGGCGGTGGCCGGCGCCCTCGCGCCGGACGACCACAGGGGGGACGCATGACCAGTGACTGCCAGCGGCCGGGCTGCGCCGGCTCCTACGAGGACGTCGGCGACGGCGAGCTGTTCTGCGACACGTGCGGGCTCGCGCCGGTCGTCTCGCCGGGCGGACTGCTCTCGTCGTCACCCACCGGGGTGACGGCGTCCGGGCGGTCGGGCAGCTCGTCGGGGCAGTCCCCGGGCTCCTCCTCCGGCTCCTCCGGGCCGTCCTCCCGCTCGGCGTCCTCTCGCTCGACGTCTTCCCGCTCGTCGTCCTCGCGCCGGTCGGTCTCCGGCCGGTTGTCGCGGGCGCTGTCGGGCGGCTCCGGCGGGACGGCGGGCCGCTCGGTGTCCGTGCGCGGCGCGGGTTCCTCGACGGGCGGCTCCGCGCGCAACAGGCTCGGCGCCGGCCTGGTCAGCCTGCCCGGCGTGCCCAGGCCCGACCCGCGCGCGGCCGTGCTGGCCAACCCGGAGGTGCCCGAGCGCAAGCGGTTCTGCAGCAGGAGCGACTGCGGTGCACCGGTGGGCCGTTCGCGCGGCGACCGGCCGGGCCGCACGGAAGGCTTCTGCACCAAGTGCGGCCACCCGTACTCCTTCGTGCCCAAGCTGCGCGCCGGCGACGTGGTGCACGGCCAGTACGAGGTGGTGGGCTGCATCGCGCACGGCGGGCTGGGCTGGATCTACCTGGCCGTCGACCACGCCGTCGACGACCGCTGGGTCGTCCTCAAGGGCCTGCTGGACACCGGCGACGAGGACGCCCTGCGGGCCGCCCGCGCCGAGCGGGGCTTCCTCGCGGAGATCGAGCATTCCAACATCGTCCGCATCTACAACTTCGTCGAGCACCTCGACCAGCGGACCGGCAGCCTCGACGGCTACATCGTCATGGAGTACGTCGGCGGCAAGTCGCTCAAGGAGATCGCCAACGAGCGGCGCACCCCGGACGGGCGCCGCGACCCGCTGCCGGTGGAGCAGGCGTGCGCGTACGGCATCGAGGCGCTGGAGGCGCTCGGCCATCTGCACGGCCGCAACCTGCTCTACTGCGACTTCAAGGTCGACAACGCCATTCAGCAGCAGGACCAGCTCAAGCTGATCGACATGGGCGCGGTCCGGCGGATGGACGACCAGGACAGCCCGATCTACGGCACGGTGGGCTACCAGGCGCCCGAGGTGGCGGACGTGGGCCCGTCCGTCGCCTCCGACCTCTACACCGTCGCCCGCACCCTCGCGGTGCTCACCTTCGACTTCCAGGGCTACACGACCGTCTTCGCCGACGGTCTGCCCGACCCGGAGCACATCGAGGTCTTCCGCCGCTACGAGTCCTTCTACCGGCTCCTCGTCCGGGCCACCGACCCCGACCCGGCCCGCCGGTTCGCCTCCGCCACGGAGATGGCCGACCAGCTCACGGGCGTGCTGCGGGAGGTCGTCGCCCTGCAGACGGGCACGCCGCGCCCGGCCCTGTCGACGCTGTTCGGGCCGGAACCCCGGGTGGTGGACACGACGCTCTTCCCGGCCTGGAGCGGTGACGTCTCGGTGCTGGGCGCCCGGGTGACGCGCCGTGGGGTGGCGCCCCGGCAGCCGGATCCCGCCGCCGTGACCGCCGCCGCGGCCTCCGTCGTCGCCCCGCCGGACGTGCGGGCCGCCGCGCTCGCCCTGCCGCTGCCGCTGGTGGACCCGGACGACGCCAACGCCGGCTTCCTCGCCGGCCTGCTCGCCTCCCAGCCCGCCGAGCTGTACGCGGCCCTCCAGGCCGCCCCCGTCGACTCCCCCGAGCTGCGGCTGCGCCGCGTGCGGGCCCAGCTGGAGCTCGGCGAGGAGGCGCAGGCCTCGCGCGCGCTGGAGGCCCTGGAGGCGGCGCGGCCCGACGAGTGGCGGATCGTCTGGTACCGGGCGGTGCACGCGCTGGCCACCGGTGACCACGAGACGGCGGCGCTCGCCTTCGACGCCGTCTACGACGCGTTCCCGGGCGAGCCGGCGCCCAAGCTGGCGCTCGGCGTGTGCGCCGAGGTGCTGGGCCAGCTCGACAACGCCGCCGAGTACTACCGCCTGGTGTGGACGACCGACCCGAGCTTCGTCAGCGCCGCCTTCGCGCTGGCCCGGGTGCTGCTGGCCGGCGGGGACCGGCCGGGCGCGGTGGCCGTGCTGGAGTCGGTGCCGGAGGCGTCCATCCACTACACGGCGGCGCGGGTCGCGGCCGTGCGGGCCCGGCTGCGGCAGCGCTCCGCGCAGGAGGCCCTGCTGGAGGACCTGCGGGCCGCCGCCGGGCAGGTGGAGCGGCTCGCCGGCTTCGGGCTGGACGCCGTACGGCGCGAACAGCTGACCACGGAGGTGCTCGGCAGCGCCCTGGACTGGGTGCTCTCGGGCGGGCCGGGCACGGCCGCGCCGGGCACGGCCGCGCCGGGCACGGCCGGTCCGGTGACGCTGCTCGGCAGCGGACTGGACGAGCGGGGCCTGCGCTTCGGCCTGGAGCGCTCGTACCGCGTGCTCGCACGCCTCGCCCAGCGCGGCGAGGAACGGATCGAACTGGTGGAACGGGCCAACCGTTACCGCCCCCGGACATGGGTGTGATGGAGCGATGTCGCAACTGCCCCCACAACTGACGGTGTGCCCGGCCTGCCGGGAACCGCTGGACCCGGCCGACAACTTCTGCGGCGGCTGCGGCGCGAACCTCGCCGCGGTGCCGCCGTCCGGGCCACCGGCGCCGGAGAACCGGGGGCGCGGCGTCAAGCGACGACGACCGGGACGGCACCCGGCGGGCGACTACCGGCTCGCCCCGCCGGACCGCGTGCCTGCACAGGGGGGAACGCGCGGCGACGCCCGCCGGTGCGGCTCCTGCCGGTCCGGCATGATCGACGACGACGGGTACTGCGAATACTGCGGGCACGCACAGCCGCGCGAACGGGATCACATGGAGCACGAGTCGGCAGGCGTCGCGGCGGTCAGCGACCGGGGCCTGCGCCACCACCGCAACGAGGACGCGTTCGCCGTGTCCGCCACCGAACTGCCCGGCGGCGCGCCCGCCGTGGTCGCCGTCGTCAGCGACGGCGTGTCGTCGGCGGCCCGGCCCGACGAGGCGTCGGCCGCCGCCTGCGCGGCCGCCTGCGACGCCCTCGTGGAGGGCCTGGCCGGCGGCACGCCCCCGCGCGAGGCCACCCAGCGGGCCGTGCTGCGGGCCGCCGAGGCCGTCAGCTCCCTGGCCGGCGCGGACCGGGCGGCGCGCGAGCACGAACGGCACCGCCAGGGGAACGCGCCGGCCTGCACCATCGTCAGCGCGGTCATCACCGGGGACCTGCTGACCGTCGGCTGGGTCGGCGACAGCCGCGCCTACTGGGTGCCCGACGACCGGGCCACCCAGCCGGCCCGGCTCACCGAGGACGACTCGTGGGCCGCCCAGATGGTCGCGGCGGGCCTGATGTCGGAGACCGAGGCGTACGCCGACGAGCGCGCGCACGCCATCACCGGCTGGCTCGGCGCCGATGCCTACGAGGTCGAGCCGCACACCGCCTCGTACCACCCGGACCGGCCGGGCGTGGTGCTCGTCTGCACCGACGGGCTGTGGAACTACGCGGAATCGGCGGAGGAGATGGCGGAGATCGTGCCGTCCGACGCCCGATCCCGGCCGCTGGAGTGCGCACGCCGTCTGCTGGCCCACGCCCTGGACGGTGGGGGCCACGACAACGTAACAGTGGCCGTCCTTCCGTTCCCGTCCCGCCCGGAAGGGGCAGGATCGGCCTGACGGCCCGAGCGTCCACGGGGGGAACGCACGCCGGTGTCACGCGTGGCATCGCGCGGCTGACCGCCCCCTTCCGCGTGAGCACACGTCGTACGAAGGAGCGGTAACCGAATGGCTGATTCCAGCAAGCCGGGCGTGCCCCGGTTCGACGTCGAGGTGTACCAGAACGCCCATCTTCCGGAGGGCGGCCGGGACGTCAACGCGATCGTGACCGTCACCGCCACCGCCGGCGCCGGAGCGGTGGCGGCCGCGCAGCCCGCGTCGGACGCGGCGGTCGTCGTCATGGTCGACTGCTCGGGGTCGATGGACTACCCGCCCGCCAAGATGCGCAACGCCCGCGACGCCACGGCGGCGGCAATCGACGCCCTGCGGGACGGCGTGGCCTTCGCCGTCGTCTCCGGCACCCACCAGGCGCACGAGACCTATCCCGGCGGCGGCCGGCTGGCGGTGGCCGACGCCACCACCCGGGCGCAGGCCAAGGAGGCGCTGCGCAAGCTGAGCGCGGGCGGCGGCACGGCCATCGGCACCTGGCTGCGGCTCGCCGACCGGCTGCTGTCCTCCTCCGACGCCTCCATACGCCACGGCATCCTGCTCACCGACGGGCGCAACGAGCACGAGGAGCCGGACGCGCTGCGGGCCGCCCTGGACACCTGCGCGGGCCGCTTCACCTGCGACGCGCGCGGGGTGGGGACGGACTGGGAGGTCAAGGAGGTCACGGGCATAGCCTCCGCCCTGCTGGGCACCGCCGACATCGTCGCCGATCCGGCCGGGCTGGCCGAGGACTTCACGGGGATGATGGAGGCCGTCATGGGCAAGGAGGTCGGCGACGTCTCCCTGCGCGTGTGGACCCCGCAGGGCGCCGAGGTGCGGTTCGTCAAACAGGTCGCGCCCGCCGTGGAGGACCTGACCGACCGCCGGCAGGAGGCGGGCCCGCGCTCCGGCGACTACCCGACCGGCTCCTGGGGCGACGAGTCCCGCGACTACCACCTGTGCGTGCGGGTGCCGAGCGCCGAGGTGGGCCGGGAGATGCTGGCCGCCCGTGTCTCGCTCGTCCTGCCCACCCCCGACGGCTCGTCACCGCACGTCCTCGCCCAGGGCCTGGTGCGGGCGGTGTGGACCGACGACCTGACCGTCTCCACCGCCATCAACCCGCAGGTCGCGCACTACACGGGCCAGGCGGAGCTGGCGCTGGCCATTCAGCAGGGCCTGGATCTGCGCAAGGCGGGCGACGTGGACGGGGCCACCGCCAAGCTCGGCCGGGCCGTGCAACTGGCCAGCCGCTCGGGCCACGAGGACACCGCGAAGCTGCTCGCCAAGGTGGTGGACGTGGTCGACGCCGCGACGGGTACTGTGCGGCTGAAGGCGAAGGTCTCCGAAGAGGCGGAGATGACGCTCGAAACGCGCTCGACGAAAACCGTCCGCGTGAAGAAATAGTGCGATCAAGCAGTGCGCGGAGCCACTGATGACGGCGTCAGAGGGGGAAGAGACCGACATGCCGACCTGCCCGAACGGTCACCAGTCGGAGGCCGACGACTGGTGCGAGGTGTGCGGCCACCGGATGACGGGCGCGGTCCCGCACCCGGGGGCGCCCGCGGGTGCCGTTCCCGCACCCCCGCCGCCGCCCGTCCCGCCCGCCGCGCCGCCCGCGCCGCCCGGCACCGGCGGATACGGCTGGCCGGGCCCCGCCGGGGACGCCACCGTGCAGGCGGAGCTCTGCCCGCAGTGCCGTACGCCCCGTGAGGCGCAGGCGCCCTTCTGCGAGGAGTGCCGCTACAACTTCCTCACGCGCACGGCCAACCCGTACGCGCCCCCGCCGCCCCACCAGCCGCAGGGCTTCCAGTCGTCCCCGCCGCCGCCCCCGTCGCAGCACACCCAGCCGCCGCAGAGCCTGGACTACCAGAGCTCGCGGCCCTCGCGGATCAACCGCCCGGCCGAGCCGCTCACCCCGGACACCCCGCCGCACGGCTACGGCGAGGACGACTGGGTCCTCTCCCCGCCCTCCGGGCCCGCCGGGCCCGCCGCGCCGCCGTCGTACCCGCCGTACGAGGCCGGCGGCTACGAGCCCGGCTATGAGCAGGGTTACCAGCAGGGCGGCTTCGAGCAGGGCGGATACGGGGAACAGGGCGGATACGGGGAACAGGGCGGATACGGGGAGGGCGGGTACGCGGAGGCCCCCGCGGACCCGCGGGCCGCCGCGGCGCAGCCGCGGCCCCAGCCGGGCGTGCCCGCCCCGGCCACCGGCTGGACCGCGGTCGTCGCCCCCGACCGCGACTACTTCCGGGCGATGATGACCCGCAGCGGCCCGGAGGCGGCCGGCCTCAACATGCCCGCCTACGCCCCGGAGCTCCAGCTTCCGCTCAGCGGCCGCCAGATCACCGTCGGTCGGCGCCGGCACAGCACGGGCGAGTGCCCGGACATCGACCTCTCGCGCCCCCCGGAGGACCCGGGCGTCTCGCACCAGCACGCCGTCTTCGTCCAGCAGCCGGACGGTGGCTGGGCGGTGGTCGACCAGGACTCCACCAACGGCACCACGATCAACGGCTCGGACGACCCGATCCAGCCGTACGTCCCGGTACCGCTCCAGGACGGCGACCGGGTGCACGTCGGGGCGTGGACGACGATCACGATCCGCCGGGGATGAGCGGGGCGTCTGAGACCATGGAGGGGTGAACGAGATTCCGCGCGACACGCTTCAGGAGCAGACCTTCTACGAGCAGGTCGGCGGCGAGGAGACCTTCCGGCGCCTGGTCCACCGTTTCTACCGGGGAGTCGCCGAGGACCCCCTGCTGCGGCCCATGTACCCCGAGGAGGACCTCGGGCCGGCCGAGGAGCGCCTGGTCCTCTTCCTGATCCAGTACTGGGGCGGCCCCCGCACCTACAGCGACAACCGCGGCCACCCGCGGCTGCGGATGCGGCACGCCCCGTTCACCGTGGACCGCGCCGCGCACGACGCCTGGCTGCGGCACATGCGGGACGCGGTCGACGAGCTGGGGCTCGCGCCCGAGCACGAGCGGCAGCTGTGGAACTACCTGACGTACGCCGCCGCGTCGATGATCAACGCGGCGGACTGAGCGCGGAGCCGCTCCGGCCCACGGCCGGGGCGGCTCAGGCGTTCGGGCGGTGCGCCGGCGTGACCGTCAGTCCGCCGAGGCCGCCCGTGCGGACGGCGATCGAGCCGTAGGGCGTGCGCAGCCGCAGCCAGCCGCCGGCCGCGAAGAGGGCCAGCGGTTCCGGGGCGAGGGCCGTGGCCCCGGCCGGGGCACCGCCGGCATCGGCGGTACGGGCGGCGGCGGGACGGGCGGCGGGGCCGGGGACGGGCCGCAGGAAGCCCAGCGCCTGGGCGGCGTGGACCGCGCGCAGCGGCAGCCCGGTGTCCCCCAGGGTGCGGGACCAGATCTCCCGGCCGATGCGGTCGCGCTCGGCCCGTACCCGGTGCTGCTCGGGCAGCGCCGCGTCCCGGTGCCGGAACTCCGCCACGGCGCCGGCGACCGCGCCGCGCACGGCCTCCACGTCCGGCAGGCCCGGCACGCGCTCCCAGCCGCCGCGCGGTGGCAGCACCCCGGCCCACGGCGGGCCGGTGACGGCCTCGGGGACGGGGACGGACAGCTCGCCGCTCGCCGTGGCGGCACCTGCCGCGTCCAGCGCGTCGGCAAGCTGCCCCGCCGAGACGGTGACGTCCAGAGCACCGGCGTCGGCCAGCCGGGCCGTGCGCACGGCGAGCACCTCGAAGGACGGCGGGCGTCCGAAGACGCCGAGCACGCCGCCGCCCGCCTGGAGGCGGACGACGGCGGCCCGGTCGTAGTGGATCAGCCGGGCCAGGAAGGCGGCCAGGTCGGCCGCCTCCCCGGCATCGGCGAAACGCAGCCACTGCGCCTGCGGAGCGTGGGGCGCCGTCATGCGGCGACGGCCTCCTCCCGGTACCGCTCGAGGATCGTGCGCTCCTCGCGGCTCACCCGCCGGGGGTGGCCGGCGGCCAGGTCGAAGGGGACGACGACCGTGGCGGCCCGGACGTAGACGTGCTCCTCGTCCTTGACCTCGTAGTGGACGGTCATGGACGCGGCGCCGATCTTGGCCACCCACATCTCGATGGTCACCGGCTCGGGCCGGTGGATCAGCGGGCGCAGGTAGTCGATCTCGTGGCGGGCCACGACGGAACCGCCCGCGAAGGAGCCCTCGGCCTCGGCCTGGGGGGCCAGGCCGTTGATGAAGTCGATCCGGGCCTCCTCCAGGTAGCGGAGGAAGACCGCGTTGTTGACGTGGCCGTAGGCGTCCATGTCCGACCAGCGGAGCGGGCAGGAGTAGAGGTGACGCGCCACGGTCAGCCCCGGGTCAGCTTCTTGTAGGTGGCACGGTGCGGACGGGCCGCGTCCGGGCCGAGGCGCTCGACCTTGTTCTTCTCGTACGACTCGAAGTTGCCCTCGAACCAGAACCACTTGGAGTTGCCCTCGTACGCCAGGATGTGGGTGGCGACCCGGTCCAGGAACCAGCGGTCGTGGGAGACGACCACGGCGCAGCCCGGGAAGTCCAGCAGGGCGTTCTCCAGGGAGGAGAGCGTCTCGACGTCGAGGTCGTTGGTCGGCTCGTCGAGGAGCAGCAGGTTGCCGCCCTGCTTGAGGGTGAGCGCCAGGTTCAGGCGGTTGCGCTCACCGCCGGAGAGCACGCCGGCCGGCTTCTGCTGGTCCGGGCCCTTGAAGCCGAACGCGGAGACGTAGGCGCGGGAGGGCATCTCGACCTGGCCGACGTTGATGTAGTCCAGCTCGTCGGAGACGACGGCCCACAGCGTCTTCTTGGGGTCGATGTTGGCGCGGGCCTGGTCGACGTAGGAGATCTTGACGGTCTCGCCGACCTTGATCGAGCCGGAGTCGGCCTTCTCCAGACCCTGGATCATCTTGAACAGGGTCGTCTTGCCGGCGCCGTTCGGGCCGATGACGCCGACGATGCCGTTGCGCGGCAGGGTGAAGGACAGGTCGTCGATGAGGACCTTGTCGCCGAACGCCTTGGAGAGGTTGTTGACCTCGACGACGACATTGCCCAGACGCGGGCCCGGCGGGATCTGGATCTCCTCGAAGTCCAGCTTCCGCATCTTCTCCGCCTCGGCGGCCATCTCCTCGTAACGGGCGAGGCGCGCCTTGGACTTGGCCTGGCGGCCCTTGGCGTTGGAGCGGACCCACTCCAGCTCTTCCTTGAGGCGCTTCTGCCGCTTGGCGTCCTTCTGGCCCTCGACCTTCAGACGCGAGGCCTTGTTCTCCAGGTAGGTGGAGTAGTTGCCCTCGTAGGGGTGGGCGCGGCCGCGGTCGAGCTCCAGGATCCACTCGGCGACGTTGTCGAGGAAGTAGCGGTCGTGGGTGATCGCCACGACGGTGCCGGCGTACTTGGCGAGGTGCTGCTCCAGCCAGTTCACCGACTCGGCGTCGAGGTGGTTGGTGGGCTCGTCGAGGAGCAGCAGGTCGGGAGCCTCCAGCAGCAGCTTGCAGAGGGCCACGCGGCGCTTCTCACCACCGGAGAGGTTGGTGACCGGCCAGTCGGCGGGCGGGCAGCCCAGCGCGTCCATGGCCTGCTCCAGCTGGGCGTCGAGGTCCCAGGCGTTGGCGTGGTCCAGCTCCTCCTGGAGCTTGCCCATCTCCTCCAGCAGCGCGTCGGAGTAGTCGGTGGCCATCAGCTCGGCGATCTCGTTGAACCGGTCGAGCTTGCGCTTGGTGTCGGCGACGCCGTCCTGGACGTTCTCCAGGACCGTCTTCGCCTCGTCGAGCTTCGGCTCCTGCATGAGGATGCCGACGGTGTAGCCCGGGGAGAGGAAGGCGTCACCGTTGGAGGGCTGCTCCAGACCGGCCATGATCTTCAGGACGGTGGACTTACCGGCACCGTTCGGGCCGACCACACCGATCTTCGCACCGGGCAGGAAGCTCAGCGTCACGTCATCGAGGATGACCTTGTCGCCGTGCGCCTTGCGCGTCTTGCGCATGGTGTAGATGTACTCAGCCAAGAGAAACCGTCCGGCAATCGAGAAGGGCCAATACTGCGGCTCCGCCGCGTGAGGGCAGATACACCCCATCTTGCCGTACCGGAAGCCCTCGGCGGAAACGGGTTGCCGCCCGGCGTGCTCCCCGTGACGCCGCCGGGCACGCTCCTTGCGACGCCGCCGGGGCCGGGTCTCCGGTCACCGGCGGCGCACGCAGGGTCACGCCGCGCGGGTCACAGGCCGGGGCCGGTCCCCGGGCCGGTCTCCTCCTTCCTGCGGAGCAGGAAGACCGCGCCGCCGCCGACGACGATCAGCGCAATCGCCAGGCCGGCGATCATCGGGGTCGCGGTGCTGCCGCCGGTCGCGGCGAGCGGGCCGCCGGTGACGGAGCCGCCGCCGGTGCCGCCGGCCGCCGGGCTCGGGCGGGCGGACAGGTGGTGCACGCCGCCGGTGCCGCCCGTACTGCCGGTCTCGGCGGTCTTGCAGTCCAGGATTCCGGAGAAGGTCCTGGCGAAGCCGTTCGGGCCGGTGATCGTGAACCGGTAGCCGGCGTCCTCGGCGACCTTCACGAAGACGGTCTCGGTGCCGCCGGGCCGCACGGTGTGCTTCTTCCCGTCCAGCTCGAAGGTGTAGGGCTGGTCGCCCTGGTTGTCGGCGGTGATCTCCACGCCGCCGCGGGCGCAGTCCTTCTTGGCCGTGACGGCCGGTATGGCGCCCTTCTGGGCCCAGGTGACGCCGGCGGTCGCGGTGACCGTGCTCTCGCTGGAACCGGCCAGGATCAGCGTCTGCGTCTTGATGTGGTCGCCGATGAAGGCCCGGCCGACCGGCACCTTGGTGGCGGCCGTGGCCTTGACGGACGCCGAGCCCGCGGGGGCGCCGGACGGCACGTCGAACCAGATCTCGCCGCCGTTCGTCGTGGCGGTGGCCGGCTTGCCGTCCTTGTCCACGATCTTCACGCCCTTGGCGGCGGCGTCGGCGGAGGGCGTGAGGCCGATGGTGCCGGCGTCGGTGCGGACGGTGACCGGGCCGAGGCGCCGGCCGGACTTCCCGGAGACGGCCGAGGGGGTGAGGGACAGGGAGGCGCCGGGCTCCGCGGTGTCCTTGGCGCTGTCGTAGAGCCAGTCGGCGAGCTTCTGGGCCCGGGGGTCCTGGGCGTCGACCTTGACGTGGTCCGAGTAACGCCAGATGGCGACCTGGGTGCCGGCGGCCGCGGCGTTGGCGTCGAGGGAGTCGGCGCCGGAGTCCTTGGCCAGCGCGGCCAGATCGTTGATCTGCGGGTAGGAGTGCTGGAGGATCCAGCGGATCCGGCCGGCGTCCTTGTTGTCGTGCAGGGACGACTCGCTCCAGCCGGTCTCCCGGTACCGGGCGCCGTCCACGGTGTTGGTGAGGATGTCCACGCAGTAGGTCTGCAGCATGCCGCCGCCGTCGACCTTCATCTCGAACAGGCCCGCCAGCGCCGGGCCGGTCTTCTTCGGGTCGTGCACGATCGCGCCGCCACCGGCCGTCACTCTGCCGAGGGTGGCGCTCACCCCGCCCCGGTTCTGCCGGTCCTGGTTCATCCCGGCCCCGTCGGCCGCGGCGGGTCCCGCGGCGGCCATCACACCCGCGACGGCCGGCCCGCACGCCAGCAGCACCGCGGCAAGGCGGGCCGCGCCCCGCCTCATGACAGAGTTCATCGATTTCCTTTCGCGCGGGCGCCGTCCGGCCGTCCGTCGGGCAGGGACCATGCCGAAGCGCCTCGCCGGGCAACTCAAAACTCAGGAGCCCCCGTTGTCACGGACGGATCCTAGGGACCGAGCGCGCGGCCCTGCCCAGGTGGAGGCCCTGATAAGCGATCCGAATCGGAATCGTTATCAGATGATCATGCCGGGCTTTGGTTTATCGACAAATCCCCGGGACAAAGCCCTCATTTCACAGAGGGGCCGGTGCGGGAAGGGACGCCTCGGCCGCCCCCGCGACGACCCCCGTCTCGCCCCCCGTCACGACCCCCGCGACCGGCCCTCCTGCCGGCTCCGAAGGGCTTTCCGGAACGGGAGGCGCGGGCTCCGGTGGGGCCGCCACCATTCGCACCGGTTCGATCGGGAGCGGGCGGGCCGGCGAGACCCTGCGGAACGCCGAGGTGCCGCGCGCGAGGTCGTGCCCGATCGACACCGCGTCGATGTCGGCGGACAGCCATCGTTTTCCGTCCCGCTCCCGCTCCTGGATCCGCAACCTGCCCTGCACCACGAGCGGTTCGCCGATCGACACCGACGCCACCACGTTCGCCGCGAGGGCCCGCCACGCCCACACCGTGTAGAAACTCGTGTACGCGTCCGTCCACTCCTCGCGGCCCCGGTCCCAGCGGCGCACCGTCGCCGCGAGCCGGAAGCGGGAGACCGCCCCGTTCACCGCCTCCCGGTAGTCCGGCTGCGTCGCGACGTTCCCCACGACCGTCACCAAGGTCTCGTTCACACCGATCGCCTCCCCCGTTCGCCGGCGCGGCCCCCGCGGCCCGCCGCGGTCCCATGCTGCCCGCGTCCGCCGGATCCCGCTGAGGCCTGTGGACTACCGGCCGGTTGTGGACAACCCGGTCACCTCTCCGGCGGCGATGACGTACTGCGCCCGCACCTCCCGGTACCGCAGCAGTTCCGCCGCCACCGGCTCCAGCACCCGGGCCCGGCCGCAGCCGGCCGCCGCGCCGCGCAGCCGCCGCTCGGTCTCCGCGCCGAACCGCCGTGCCGGGCCGCGCGCCGCCAGTCCGCAGCACCAGGCGAGCGCCGGGCCCACCGCCCCGCAGCCCACCAGCAGCACCACGGCCAGCCACCAGGGCCCCTCGTAGTCGCCGTCCGGCATGCCCACCAGCCACACAAGGCCCAGCAGTTGCAGCGCGGCCAGCAGCATCTGACCCGTCGCCACCACGGCCCACCAGCGGGGACGGCCCGCCCACCAGCGGGGCCACACCGCCCGCAGCGCCCGCGCGGCGAGCCTTGGCCTCCGGCTGCCCCCCGCCTCGCCCGCGTCCGTGGCCAGGGTGGCGCCCTCGGCGACGACGCCGGCCCCGCCCGGCCCGGCCGGCTCGCCGGCGCCCCGGCCGGCCGTACGCCACTCGGGCGCGGAACCGCCGTCCGTACGCCAGGCCCCGGTGAGCCAGACCCCGGTGCGCCGGCCGCCGGTGCGGCCCGCGCCCGAAGGCCGTTCCCCCACGCGGCCCGCGTCGGCCCGGGCGGCCGCCTCGTCCAGCGCCTCCGCCAGACCCTCCGCGCCACGTCCCGCGGCCTCGCGCACGGCCTGCGCCCAGGGGCCGGGCAGCCCCGCCGACGCCTCGTGCGCCAGGGCCCGGACGGCCTGCTCCACCAGCGGCCGGGAGGCCGTGCGGCGCGGCACGGGGAACAGGGGCTCATCGGCCTCGCCGTGCTCCCCGCGCTCCCCGTGCTCCCCGGCGTCCCGCTGCCGGGCGTCCTCCAGGGGCTTCGCGCCGCGCGCGCCGCCGGGGCCGTCCGCATCGACCAGCGTGCTGCCGTCCGTGCTGCCCTTGGCCTCCACGCCGACCGAGGGGCGGCCCCGGCGCAGCCGGACGTGCCAGCGCCACACGCGCAGCCACACCGGCCCGCACACCCGCTCGGCCTCGCGCAGCCACGCCCGTTCGGCGCCGAGGCCGGCCGCGGCCGCGCCCACCGCCTCCGCCAGCCGGTCCTCGAAGTCCTGCCGGGCCCGCTCCGTCAGCCCCGGGTGCCCGTCCGCCACGTACACCGGACGCAGCCGGGCCGAGACGCCGTCCACGTCCGCCGTCAGCCGCAGTTCGGCCGCGCTCCGGCGCGCCGCGAACTGGCCGAGGACGTCGCGCAGTTCCCCGACGCCCTCGCCGGTCAGCGCGGACAGCGCGAGCACGGTCGCCCCGGGCTCGCCGTGCTCGCCGAGCGCCAGCCCGTCGTCGTCCAGCAGGCGCCGCAGATCGTCCAGCACCTGGTCGGCGGCGTCCCGCGAGAGCCGGTCCACCTGGTTGAGCACGACGAACGTCACCTCGGCGTAGCCGGCCAGGGGGCGCAGATAGCGCTCGTGGAGCACGGCGTCGGCGTACTTCTCCGGGTCCACCACCCAGATCACCGCGTCCACCAGCCGCAGCAGCCGGTCCACCTGCTCGCGGTGGCCGGCCGCCGCCGAGTCGTGGTCGGGCAGGTCCAGCAGGACCAGCCCGCTCAGCCCCGGGTCGTAGGGGCGCGCGGGCTCCCTGCGGGCACCGGGCCGGATGCCGAGCCGGTCCAGCAGTCCGCCGGCCCGGTCGGTCTCCGTCCACGCGCAGGCCACCGGCTCGGCCGTGGTCGGCCGGCGCACCCCGGACTCCGAGAGCCGGGCCCGTGCGAGGGCGTTGAACAGGGTCGACTTGCCGCTGCCGGTGGCTCCCGCGATGGCCACCACCGTCAGGTCCAGCGAGAGCCGCTGCCGCGCGGCGGCCTCCTCCAGCACCCGTCCGGCCTCGGCGAGCGCGCGCCGGTCCAGGCGCGCCCCCGACAGTCCGACCAGCTCGCGCAGCGCCTCCAGGCGCTCCCGCAGCGCGCCGCCCACCTGGGCCGCCGGGCGGGGCGCCACGGGGGGCGCGGGGTCGGTCACCGGGAACTCCGGGAGCGGGCCGGAGCGCCCGCCGCGCTCCTGGGGCGCACGGCGGGCGATCACGCCGTCGCCCCAGATGTCCCAGAGGTCGTCGCGATCCACGTCGCGATCCACGCCGCGGTCCGCGCCGGGAGATGTGCCGGGGGGTGTGCCGGTCCGCGTGCCGCCGCTCCCGCCCTGCACCGCGGCCCCGGCCTTCGCCGTGGGCTGCGTACCGGGGACGGGCCGTCCGCCGAGTTCGTCAAGGCTGTCCGCCGAGCTCACGGCAGTCACTCGGTCACCTCTCCTTCTGCAGTACGGACAGCGCTGCGATCAGTTCCACCTGGTGGTCCGGGGTGATCTCCAGGTTCTCCAGGGGTGCGATCCGGCGGTCCCGCTCCCCCTCCAGCACCTTCTCCAGACACACCGTCAGCAGGTCCCCGCCACGGTCCCGCAGCCGCAACGCGCCCACGGCGCCGAGCGTCTCGGCGAGGGTCTCCCCCGCCGCGCGCGCCCGCCGGCCGCCGAGCAGCGCCGCCGCCAGCAGCGCGGCCAGCCGCTCACCCTCCGGCCCGCCGCCGCGGCCGACGGCCCTCGCCTCCTCCTCCGCGATCTCCTCCACACAGCGCCGCCAGCGGCGCACGGCCACGCCGATCCGGCCGGCGACGACCTCCTGGTCGCGCGGCGCGAGCACCGTCCCGGCCGCCGGGTCGTCCGCGCAGGCCGCCGCGATCTCCTCCTCGGCGGTGTCGGCGGCGCAGCCCAGCAGCGCGATCAACGAGCCGCACAGCGCGGTGAGCAGCTCGTCCGGGGTGCTGTCGCGGGGGTAGCCGCGCCAGTGCGTGAGCGCCTCCCCGGCCAGCGCCTCACCGTCCGCCGTCTCCCGGCGCACGCGCTCGACGGCGCGCCGGTACGCCTCCTCCACGCGCTGCAACAGCCGGACGGCCGCCGCGTGCTGCACCGCCGCCGCGCCCGCGAGCCCCGGCAGGCGCGACCCCAGCGACGACAGCACGCCGTGCGCGGTCCGCGCGGTCGCGACGGCGCGGGCGGCGGGGTCCTCGGCCCGCTGGACGAGCCAGGCCCGCAGCCCCGCGATGGCGGTGGCCGGCAGCAGTCCGATGCCCCCGCCGGCCGACTCGGGCAGCTCGGGGATCGTGAACCGGGGCACGTCCCCGAGGCCCGCGCTCTCCAGCAGCGCCCCGAAGTGCCGGGACACCTCGTCGGCGACCTGGTGCGGCACCCGGTCCAGCACCGTCACCAGCGTGACGTCGTACTCCCGGGCCGTGCGCAGCAGGTGCCAGGGCACCGCGTCGGCGTACCGCGTCGCGGTGGTGACGAGCACCCAGATGTCCGCCGCGCAGATCAGCGAGGCGGCGAGCTCGCGGTTGCGGGCGACCAGCGAGTCGATGTCGGGCGCGTCCAGCAGCGCCAGCCCGCGCGGCAGCGACCGGTCCGTCTCGATCCGCAGCACCGGGGGCCGGCCGTCGTCCTCCTCGTCCCCCTCCGGTTCCAGCCCGTCGTCCAGCGCCCCCGCGTACGCGGCGGCGGCCTCCTGGAGCGGCACCCACACCCGGTGCAGCCCCGGCAGCACCCGGGGCCCGGCGAACCAGTGGTGGTCGTCCGGATGGCAGACGAGAACGGGCGTACGGGTCGTCGGCCGCAGCACCCCCGCCTCGGTGACCCGCCGCCCCACCAACGAGTTCACCAGCGTGGACTTTCCCGCCCCGGTCGACCCCCCGACCACCGCCAGCAACGGCGCTTCGGGCGCGCACAGGCGGGGCACCAAGTAGTCGTCGAGCTGCGCCAGCAGCTCGGCCCGGTTCCTACGGGCGCGCGCGGCGCCGGGGAGGGGGAGCGGGAAGCGTGCGGCGTCGACCCGATCGCGCAGTGCGGACAGCGCGTCGAGCAGCCGGGGCCGAACGTCCAAGGTCGCCACATGCGAAGAATGCCCAATTCTGTGGCGTTTTTGAAGCGTATGCGCCATGGCGCGCGGGACGTGGCGCAAGGGGCTCAGGCATAACGAGTAGACAACACCCGGCGCCCGGGGCGTCAAAAACGATGCGGAATTCGCACCTGCCTGCGATTATCGGGATCGCTTCACCGAACCTCCACATCGTGTCACGGAGGTGAAGCAACCGGGACGAGGTACGCGGAGTCCTATCCTTGTCCCCGGCAAGGTCACGGCACCACCGAGCCCGGGGCTTCAGCCGTCCGCGACCGCCGCACATACGGGCCCCCGTAGCTCAGTGGATAGAGCAGGCGCCTTCTAAGCGCTTGGCCGCAGGTTCGAGTCCTGCCGGGGGCGCATCGCGCAGCTGACCAGCGAAAACGCTGGTCAGCTTCTTTTTTGGCCGGTAGCACATCGCTCACGCGCCAAGCGCCTTGACCGTCCACGAACGTGGACAGCATGCTTCGAGCCATGGCAGACGACCGGTACAACCTCGCTCCCATGTCCGCTTCCTGGATCCGCTCCCTGCGGTCCCAGAAGCTCTCGGACAACACGATCCGTATCTACTCGCACGCCACGAAGTCCTTCGGCGCCTTCCTGCTCGACGAGGAAGACGGCTATCAGCCACCCGTCGACGAGGACGGCGTCGAAGGCCGCCCAGCCCCAACCGACCTCGGCGAGATCCACCGCGAGCACGTCGAGGCGTACATCACCGCGACAATGGAGCGGACGAGCGCGAGCAACGCCCATCAGCACTACCGCTCATTGAAGACCTTCTTCACCTGGCTCGTGAACGAGGAAGAGCTCGACCGCTCCCCCATGCGCACGATGAAGCCGCCGACCGTCATCGAGACAGAGGTGCCCGTCATCCGCGAGGCTGACCTGAAGAAGTTGTTCAAGGCGTGCGCGGGCAAGACGTTCGCCGACCGTCGAGACACGGCGCTCTTGCTCGTCTTCCTCGACACCGGCGTGCGCCTGTCCGAGGCGACCGACCGTCGAGTTGCCGACTTGGACCTCGACATGAACGTGCTTCAGGTCGTCGGCAAGGGCAACCGCGTCCGGTCGGTCCCCTTCGGTCGGACGTGCGCGACGGCTCTCGACCGCTACCTGCGGGCGGCGGCGAAGCACAAGGGGAAGCCGCTCAGTGACGACATGTGGCTCTGGTGGGGTGACCGAAACCGCGGACAGCGACTCACCATCTGGGGGGTTGGCACGATGCTCAAGCGCCGGTGCGCCGAGGCCGGAATCGACCCGATCCACCCCCACCAGTTCCGGCACACGTTCGTTCACTGGTGGAAGATGGGCGGCGGCAGCGAGGACGACCTCATGCGTATCACGGGCTGGCGATCCCGACAGATGCTGCTGCGGTACGCGGCATCGGCCGGCGCCGAGCGGGCCCGCACGGCGCACCAGCGACTGAGCCCCGGCGACCGGCTCACGTAGCCGGTCGCCCTGGACTTCCGGGGGCTACCGACCGGATCGGCAGAGCCCCAACTCGGCGACGAGCCGCGGCACCCGCGCATAGAGGAGCGCGAGGGCCGCGGCTTCGTCAATCTGCTCGGGGTCGTAGGCCATCCGCACAAGGCGACCTGAGTCGCGGTACATCATCGGCACATCAGCGTCGAGTCTGAGGCGTTCGACGCGCAGCTCAACCACATGACCCCCTGTCCCGCCGCGACCCCAGACATGCAGGAATCGCACATGCGTTTGATCAGCGCGAGGCCAGTTCACTCTACGCCGCCCACCGGCCTTTACGCAGGGCCCTTGCGGAAGGCAATGATCTACCCAGCGAGATCACGGCGGTTTAGCAGTCAATCATCATACGTGACGAAGGTCACACGCCGTCGCGCTCTTCCGCGTCCCATCGCTCGCTCACCGCACGCGCCTTCGGGGTCTCACCGGGACGCGCTCCGATCTTGCCGAGCAAGACGGCTGGCGACCCGCCTTCAAGCTCGGTTGCCACGTAGCCGATGACCTGGAAATGGGCGGCGGCCGCAACGACTTCGCGGGGAAGGCCGAGGCCGGCCGCCAAGGCCGACACGAGCTCGGGAGTGACCTTGTAGCCCTGCCCGCTGATGATCTTCCCAAGGAGCGACTTGCTCGGAGCCCACCCCGAAGCGGGGTCGACGGCAACCTCGGCGAAATTTCTCACCGACCAGCGCTTGCCTTCACCGACGCACTGTTGGACCAGCTCGGTAAGCGCGTCGCGCTGTTCGAGCGCTACGTCCGCTTCTTTCCTGCCCACCGTCCACACCCCTCAGCGACGCCTCAAGCGGTCCCCCACGCGGGAGGCACAAACCCTTTCAGGGCCGCGTGCCATTGTCCACGATCGCGGTTGACGCGGGTTGACATCGTTTCCCGGAGTGGAATGTCCCGCAAGAACAGCTGTCCACGCATGTGGACAGAGCCGTTGCGGTGTGCTTACCTGAGACTGTCCACGTTCATGGACAGCGAACGGAGGTCTTCGTGCCGCCCACACGTCTACGCCTGTCGGATCGCACACTGATGCGAGCGCTCATGGACCGCGCCCCTGGCGGCACTTTGACGATCAGGGCGCTTGCGTGTCGCGTCGGGGTTTCGAAGAGCAAGGTCGCCGCCCTGCTTGACGGCACCCGCCCAACGGTTGACCTCGGCACCGCCTGGCGCATCACACAAGCCCTCGGGCTCCGCGAGGGCGCTCTTCTTTTTGACACGATGTCCACGTCCATGGACGTGGACACCCTCTTGGGAGGGATCGCCGATGGACACGAGTGAACGGTCGATGATGATGCGGCTCGCTGCCCACAAGAGCTGGGCGAACACCGAGAACCGATCCGCCCGCACCGAAGCCGCCCGGCGAGCCAGCCACTACACCCGCTTCATCAGGCAGGCGCGCGAGCAGCACCCGGACGCGTCCGAAGCTCAGATATCGGACATCGCCAGTTCGTTGCAGAAGGCCTACTACACCGAGCTCGCGCTGCGCAGCGCTCAGGCTCGGCGGGTCAAGAGACAGCAGGCTCAAGCGCCGCAGCGCAGACGCAACGCGGGGGACGCCTCCAACCAGGCCGCATAGGCGCTCGGTTCGCGACTGCTCCTGTCCTTGCACCTCGCCGCGAGCCCTTTCGAAGGGGTGAATCCCAAAGTGACGGATCCACGCCATGCCATCGCAACGAACCGGGGCCGCTATTACGTCGATCCAGCCGGCGGCCCCGATCTCGTCAGCGTGACCACAGTGATCAGCACCGGCGTCGCGAAGCCTGCGCTGATCAATTGGGGGGCCGGGCTGGTCGCCGACTACGTCCTCGCTGACCCGATCGCGACCGCGCGCCGCGCCCGCACCGAGCCGACCGAGCTGCGCCGGGACCTCGTCGCCCAGCCCAACCGCCGCCGGGACCGTGCGGCGAACCTCGGTACGCGAGTCCACCATCGTGCCGCCGCGATCGTGCTCGGCACGCCGTACCCGGCCGACCCCGAGGTCGAGCCCTACGCACAGCAGCTCGCGAAGTTCTTCCGCCGTTGGCGGGTGGACTTCGAGCGCGACGTCGAGGCAGTCGAGACGACCGTGCTCAACAGGACCCATGGGTACGCCGGGACGGGCGACCTGTGGCTGTGGCTGCCGACCGGGCCGTTCGGCCGGTGGCAGCTGTGGCTGATCGACTACAAGACCTCGGCCACCCGCCCGGCGGCGCAGGCCTTCCCCGAGCAGGCCTTCCAGCTCGCGGCCTACCGGCATGCCGAGGTCGCGCTGCTGCCGGACGACACCGAGGTGCCCGCGCCGCGCCCGCACCGGACAGCCGTCCTGAACCTGCGAGCGCGCTCGCACGCGCTCGTCGAGCTGCCGAGTGGTCGCGATGTCTTTCGTGCCTTCCTCGGCGCCCTTCGGACGGCGACGTACCTGCATGGCGCGCCGTCCGAGTACCCGCTCGTCATGCCGCCCTCGCTGGTGGGTCCGCCGATCCGAAGGGCGGCCTGAGATGGGCAGTCGCATCGTGACCATGAAGCGGCAGGCCGCCGAGCTCGGCCGGATCCGCACCGGCTACAGCAGGCCCAACCCCGACCCCGACAAGCGGCCGATCCCCGTGCGCAGCGAGACGTTCGTGTTCTCCTCGCACAGCCGCGACTACGTCGCGGCGGCGGCCGAGCTGTGGGGCGGCGAGGTCGAGCAGTGGACGCCGCAGAACCAGAAGATCGCGCAGTACCGGGTGATCAGCCGGGCGAAGGAGATCCGAGCCATCCTGCCCGCCGGCGATCCGCTCTCGCAGGCCTACGAGATGTGGAGCGGCGGCGGGTGCTCGCGCCGGTGCGACGGAGAGACCGAGCGGCTCAGCGGGCAGCCCTGCTTGTGCCTCGCCCGGTACGGGCCCGAGTGGCACGAGCGCTCGCCGCGCGAGGTCTGTCGGCCGACGAGCCGTATCGCCGTCATGCTGCCCGACCTTCCCGATCTCGGCGTGTGGCGGCTGGAGTCCAAGAGCTTCTACGCCGCCGACGCCATGGCGGGCGGCGTCGACATCGTCCTGCAGGCGACCGAGGGGCGGTCGCTGATGCCGGTCCGGATGTGGATCGAGCAACGCTCGGTCGTCCGGCACGGGGAGACGAAGACGTTCCCGGTCGTGATGGTGGTGCCGAGCCTGCCGCAGCTGCGGCACGCGCTCGCGGGCCCGATACCGACGGCGGCCGCGCTCGACCCGGCCGTGCTCGCCGGGCGCCCCGCGATCGAGTCAGGGCGTCCGGACTACCTCGCCGAAGCGGCGCGCTGCCGAACACCCGACGAGGTGCGCGAGGTCTGGCATCGGGCGAACCGCGCGGGCGACGTCGCCCGGGACGGTTCGGACGAGCTGTCCCGGCAGTTGATGCAGGTCGCCGCCGACATCGAGGCGGGCATCGACCCGCGGACGGGCGAGACGCACCAGGACGAGGACTCACCCGACGACGGGCCGGTCGACGCCGAGATCGTCGAGGACCAGGACGACGAGCCTGTGACCGCCCACCCGGCTGCCGCGTGGCCGCCCGTCGCCCGGCCCGGTGGGGGTGCGCGATGACGTGGCACACGGGCCGGTTGTGCGCCTTCGACCTTGAGACGACCGGCGTGGATGTCGAGACCGACCGCATCGTGACGGCTGCCGCCATCCGCCTCGGCGGCGGTGCCCCGACGGAGCCCCGGACGTGGACGGCCGACCCTGGGATCGAGATCCCGGCCGAGGCCGCCGCCGTGCACGGCATCACGACCGAGATCGCGCGCCAGCAGGGCGCGCCGGCACACGACGTTGTCGACGAGGTCGCCGAGCAGGTGGCGGCAGCCCTGCTCGCGGGGATCCCGATCGTCGGGCACAACGTCGTCTACGACCTCACGCTGCTCGACCGCGAGTGCCGTCGTCACGGGCTGCTGACGGTCATCGACCGGTTCACCGACGACGTGCTGTGGCCGGTCATCGACACCCGCGTGCTGGACACGCACGCGCTCCCGTACCGCCGCCGGCCGTCGAAGACCCAGGGCGCCCGACAACTGATCACCCTCGCCGCCGTCTACGGCTTCCCGTGGGACGAGCAGAACGCCCACGGCTGCGAGTACGACGCCCTGCAGGCGGCCCGCATCGCCTACCGGATCGGCAGCGTCGCGCACACCCCGCGCGCCGACTGGCCCGAGCACCTGCGCGCCGAGCGGCGGGCCCGCTTCCACGACCCCGAAGGCCTCGGCCTCGAAGAGCTTCACCACCTGCAAATACGCCTCGCCCGCGAGCAAGCGGCCGGGCTGCAAGAGCACTTCCGCAAGTCGGACCCGAACGCCGTTGTCGACGGCTCGTGGCCGCTCCGTCCCTGGGTGGGTGACAACGCATGAACCCCAAGAATGAAACGCCCGACCTCAGCGAGCTCGTCCTCGTCCTGAAGGTCAAGCCGACCGGCGAGTACGAGGTCGTCAACCCGCTCAACATGTGCACCGCCTCAGTCGCGGTACTGCTGCGGTGTCTGGCCGACGAGATCGCGGCCGCTCACCCGCCGTATCCCTGCCAGCCGGGCGCCGCCGATGCGCAGGACGACCGGGCAGACGAGCCCCTCGACGGTCGCGGGGGTCGGCTGGACGACGACCGGCACGTCTGGACTGACGGCCGGGGGCACAGCTGGGACCTGTCCTTGGCCTGGGGGGACGTCACCGACCGCGAATGGCGCTGGACGGGCGCCGTCGACAACGTCGGCCACCCGATGATGCGCGCCGTCGGCAGCGAGGAGCACATGCCGCTCGATGTCCTGCGCGTCCTGTACGGGCCCATCGCCCCCGTCGGCGGTGCCTGATGACCGAGATCGCCCCGTACGCCGGGGCACTGCTGAGCATCGGTGCCATAGCCGTCACGTGGGCCGTCCGCCTCGGGCCGAAGCGCGCCTCGGCGCCCGCATGGATGGCGACGACGACCGTCTTCGTCCACTGCACGCGCGAGGGCGGCATGCGGCCGCACATCCGGCACACCGACGGCTCCCTGCTGTGCTGGGACTGCATCGCCTCCGGCGGCCCCCGATGAGGGGCATCCCCGGGCTCATCCGTCCCGGCACCTCTTCGCCACTGGCCGTGCCCCTCGTCGTGCCGGGTTTGCGGGTGATCGGCCTCGACCTGTCACTGACCAGCACGGGTGTCGCCCTGCCCGACGGCACCACCTACCGGATCAAGACGCAGCCGCGAGACGGCGACCGCCGACTGCTGCACATCCGGTCGGACATCCGCGACGACCTCGCCGAGCACCGGCCGCACCTCGCCGTCGTCGAGGATCTGCCAATGCACGCCATGTCGGCGGGCATCACGGGCATGGTGCACGGCATCGTGCGCGCCGAACTCGCTGAGGCGGGTGTGCCGTACGCCCTGGTCGCGCCCGCGACCCTCAAGGCCTACGCCTGCGACAACGGCAAGGCCGAGAAGGCAGAACTCGCGGCCGCCGCCTACCTCGCCGCGGGCGCGACCTTCGTCGACGACGGGGGCGGCGATCAGGCTGACGCGTGGTGGCTGCGAGCGGCCGGTCACGACTGGTGCGGGATGCCACTGTTCGCGCTGCCGCAGGCGCAGCGCGACCGGCTGAGCAAGGCGAAGTGGCCGGACACCTATCGGCAGCGGTACGTCATGGGGATCGCGTCGTGACGCCGCGGATCGGCTCGCTGTTCAGCGGGTACGGCGGCCTCGACCTCGGGGTGCAGGCAGTGTTCGGCGGCGAGGTGGTGTGGCACTGCGAACACGACCCGGAGGACCCGTACCAGTTCGCCGCGCGCATCCTCGCGCACCACTGGCCGGCCGTCCCCAACCTCGGCGACATCAGCGCCGTCGACTGGTACCACGTCCTCGACGAGTGCGGGCCGGTCGACGTCCTCACCGGCGGGTTCCCCTGCACTGATCTTTCGCTCGCCGGGCAACGGCTCGGGCTCGCGGACGGTACACGGTCCGGCCTGTGGCGCCACATGGCCCGTGCGATAGCCGTACTCCGCCCCCGATTGGTGGTGATCGAGAATGTCCGCGGCATCCTCTCGACGAAGGCGCATAGCGGTGTGGAGCCCTGCCGCTGCTGCGTGGACTACTCCGGCGGTAAGCCTCTTCTGCGAGCACTCGGTGCCGTACTCGGAGACTTGGCCGCCCTCGGGCTCGATGCGGAGTGGGCAGGCGTACGCGCTGCGGAGATCGGCGCTCCCCACGATCGATTCCGCGAGTTCGTCCTCGCCTGGCCTGCCGACGCCGAGGGCCCGGGACTGGAAGGGCTCGGGCTTCGAGGACCAGCTGCCGAACGTGCTGCGGCTGCTGCCGACGCCGACCTCGTCGGAGGCAACCGGCCCCGGACCGCACGGGACGGGCGGGCCGAATCTACGGACCGCCGTCTCACTGCTGCCGACGCCGACCGTCGCGGACTCGCGAGGGACGCGGAACCAGCGAGCGGACGGGAGCCCGTACGGCAACGGCTACGGACAGACGCTGACCGACGCGGCGACCCATCTGCTGCCCACGCCGAAGGCGAGCGACGGAACCAAGGGCGGCCCGAACCAGAGGTACGGGAGCGGCAGCCCGACCCTGGCGAGCACAGCGGCCCGGATTGGGGACTCTACGCCCCGGCCGTCGCCCGGTGGGAAAGCATCATCGGCCGGGCGGCACCCCGGCCAACTGACGATGGAGGCCGCCTAGCCCCGGTCTTCGTCGAGTGGATGATGGGTCTCGATCTCGGCCACGTCACGGCCGTCCCGGCGCCCGAGGGAATGTCGGCCGCAGGCCTGCGTCAGGCCCAGCTCAAGAGGTTGGGGAACGGTGTTGTTCCCCTGCAGGCTGCCGCCGCCCTTCGGCTGCTCGTCGACCGCGTGGCGGCCGAGCGAAGGGCGGCGCCATGATGGCCCGCCCCCTACACCTCGGCGGGATCGGGGTTGAGGTCGACGACGGTCACCGATCGGGCGCCCATGACGTCGCCGATCGTGTCGGGGTCGGGCGCCCAGCCGCACGGCACGAGGCGGGCCCGCAGCCCGGCGAGAGCCTGCTCGACGGCAGCCTGCAGATCGGCGGGCGTGACGCCCTCGGGCAGCTCAACGGTGGCCACGATCGTGGCGAGTTCGCTGTTCATGCGCGGCAGCCTGGCAGCCGGCTCACCGATGTCAAGCCCGGCCGCCGGCACCCCCTCGGCGGCCCGCCATGACCGGCCGACTCGCCCCGACGATCTGCGGATCGACCCCGGCCTTCGGTTTGCGAATCCGCCTCGACGGCCCCCGCCAACTGCCCATCGCCGATTTCGACTGCCCGTGCGGCTACGCCGAGGGCGTCACCGGCGAAGCCGAAGTGCGCGCCTTGGTCGCCCGCTTCGAAGACCACACCCGCAACGCCTGCCCGATCGCCGAGGTCCGTGAGGCGGCGGCACTGCGCCAGCGGCGTCGTATCGCCACCGCCGCCCGGCGCGCCACGAAGAGGAAGTGACATGCCCAAGATCGAGGAGATCCCGGACGCCGAGGCGACTGTCGCCGAGTCGCCGGACGACTTCGCCACCAGGTGCGTACCGCTGACGCGCCTCGACCGGCGGCGCCTCGCCGGTCGAGGCGGGAGTCGAATATGAACCGGGCCGACGGCGGAGCACGGCGGGCGCGATGCCCGCGCTGTGACCGGCCGGTGCTGCGGCAGCTCGTCGGCCGCCGCGCCGCGCTCGATGTCACCGCCGACGCCGCGCCGATGCCCGCGGCCGCCGCGCAGACGCTGCGCGAGCCGAATCGCCTCACCTGGTGCCTGCGCGAGCGCTCCTGCTCGCCCGACCTGCGATGGCTCGGCCCCGGGCACCCGGCCGACTGCCCCCACCCCCACGTGATCGACCACCAGTGCACCACCCCGGCGGCCGCCCGCCCGGCCGCCCCACGCAGGACACGCAAGCCTCCGCCCGTGCCTGCCGGGCAACTCACGCTCTGACCAGCTCTGGAGAACCCCATGCCGTGGTTCAACGTCGACGACTCGGCGCACTCCCACCCGAAGATGATCAAGGCCGGGAACGCCGCGATCGGGTTGTGGATGAGGTGCGGCTCGTATGTGGCGCAGCACCTGACCGACGGCATAGTGCCCGGCCCCATCGCCGAGATGTACGGCACGACGCCCCAGATCCGGAAGTTGCTCGCGGCCGGTCTGTGGCACGCGGCCGGGCACGGCTGCAAGAGCTGCCCGCAGCCGGCGGGCGGCGACTACTACATGCACGACTACGAGCGCAGCGGGAACCCGAAGCGCGCCGACGTCGAGCAGCGGCGGGCGAAGGCGGCGGATAAGAAGCGCCGCCAGCGTGCCGGCGGCACCACACCCGGCGGTGATTCGCGAGCGAATCGCTCGCTTTTCGACGACGACCCGGAGACGAATCGCGACGGAATCGACGACGATTCGACCTCTTTTCCACCCCCTCATTTTGAAGAAGACGCAGGTCACGGCGTTGCGTCCCGGGGGGACTCCCTCGGGACCTCGCGCGCGCGTGCTCCACTCCACTCCAATCCACTCCCTAACAGGGGGGTTGAGGAGAGAGAGCTTCCTGCAGGTAGTAGCGGGCGCGCGCACGAGCCGACTCCCTCTCTGATCCCCACCGACTGGCAGCCCAGCGACGACGACGTGCGGGCCGCTCAGCTCGCCCGCGCCGACGCCGGACGCGAGCAGCTCACCCCGAGGCAGCTCGACGAGGTCACCCGCAAGTTCGTCCGGCGGCAGCTCGACGACCAGCGCCGGGCCGTCGCGTGGGGCGGCCGCTGGCAGCAGTGGGCCGAGAACGAACGGATCGAACCGGACGGCGGGGGCGTCGTCGTGCCGTTCAAGCCCGGCGGCGCCCAGCAGCAGACCCGAGGACAGCAGCAGCGCGACGGGCTCGCGCGGCTCATGCAGCAGACCGGGGAGGTCTGACGATGGACACCCGAGACGTGATCAGGCTGCTCGGCGAGATCAGCCTCGTCGACGACCGCGTCGTGAAGACCGACGAGCTCGAACAGGTCGCGCAGGTCCGGCTGTGGGCCGCCGCCCTGCGCGACGTCCCGCTCGCCTTCGCCGGCGAGGCGGTCGGGCAGCACTACGCCGAGAGCGCTTACCCGGTGATGCCGAAGGACATCGCCGCCCGGTGGCGCGCCACCGCCCGGGACCGCATGCAGCGGCACGCCGAACGCCGCGCGCCCGCCGTCGACCCGGACGACGTCGACGGGTACGTGCTCGCGCTGCGCGCCGACCGGGCCGCGGTCGTCACCGGCGCCGAGCCGCCCGCACCGGTCCGCGCACTCGTCGCCGGAGTCGGCCGAGCCGTCGAGGCGGCCCCGGCGAACCCGGGCTACCTCGCCACGAAGGCCGCGATGTTCCCCAAGCGGGAGCGTCCGGCGGGGCCGCCCGAGCTCGCGGTGCGGTGCCCGACGTGCGGGGCGGACGCTGGCCGGCCGTGCCGGACCCTGGCGCGGGGCCGGACCATGGGCAACACCCACCCCGACCGCCAGCGCGACTACGCCGTCGCAGCCGCGGACGCCCCGGCGCAGGCCTCGGCATGACCCCGGCAGCCCGAAGGGTGACCCCGGATGCGGTCGCCGGGGTGATCGCCTCCGTCGTCCGCGACAACCGCGGGGCGCCCCCGGAGGTCATCGGCCGGCTCGCCGTCCAGGAACTGCGCTCCCTCGGCTGGCACATCAGCCCCGTCCCGGTGTTCACCGACGACGAGCTCGACGGGCTCAGCGACGAGGAACTCGCCGAGCTCTTCCCCGACCCGCCCGAGCCCGTATCGCTCGCTGGCTACGCCCGGCCGGCGACCCGCGCCCCGGCCGAGATCGGCCCGTACCGCCATCTCGTCGAGCTGCCGCCCATCGACACCTACGAGCCCGCCACCCACGACGCTCCCGGAGGATCGCTGTGAACGCACGCCTTCGCGTCGACGATCTCACCGACGATCGGCTCGACGCCCTGGTCGCCGAGCGCGACCAGCTGCGCGCCGTCCTCGACATCGTCGTCGAAGAACTGGCCCACTGGGACGGCGGCACGAGCCTTGCCCGGCTGCGCTGGAAGATCGCCGCGCTCGACGCCCCGGCCGACGCCGCGCGCGAGCTGCTCGTGCGGCGCCTGGTCGACGAGTACGGGCTCGACGAGCCGACCGCACGGGACGCCGTCGACAGGTACCGGTGCGGGGAGGACGGCCCGCACCACCACCTCGTCGACGCTGCCGCACACGCCATCCTGACCGAGCTCGGCGGCGCATCCGCCACGCCGCAAAACGATGCGCGTGATGCGCACTCGCTCGACCTGCAACGGAGCACCGGCCGCCGGCCAGATGCGCTGGCGCCTCCCGAGGGCATCACCCGCATCACCACCGGGCCCGATCTCAACCGACGGGCGTAGCCCCGACGGACTGCACAGACCCCGTAGCGCCCGCCCACGTCACCAGGAGCGCCCCACCATGCCGCATCGCACCCGCACCGCCGACGAGAACCTGCGCTTCGTCCTCGACCACTGGCAGCACCTGCGAGACCTGCTCGACACCACGACGCCCGACATCTGGCCGCCAGCTATGGGCGTCCGGGACTACCTGCATGCCCTGGACGAGCACGACGCCGCCGACGTCGCCCGGGATCGCGCCGTCGGCTCCCTCGCCTTCGTCCAGGACGAAGGGGGGCCCGGTGAGCGGGGCCTCGCGCTCGCCGAAGCTCCGGCACCGTTGCGGCTCCATGTCGTCGACGCCTGCCGTGCCGTCGAGATCGCCCTGTGCACGTTGGCCGACGAAATCGCCGCCGACGTGCAGCGCCCCGTCATCAGCGGCCCCCAACCTGACTGGACGCCCGCCGACCGACGGCGGCGCCTCGTCCTCGTCGCGCAAGACGCGACCGACCCGCGCCGCTGGCACTACAACCTCGGCCACCGGACAGCGCCCGTGGCCGCCCGGTGGCTGCGCGACCGCCTCGCCGGCGCCGACGGCCCGAGCGCGCCCATCAGTGATGCGCACCGGCGGCGCATCACCGGCATCGCGCGCGAGGCGGCAGGGCGCATCGAGCGCACCATTGGCGCCGAGCGCCGCTCGACCCCCGTCCAGGACCGGCCATGCCCGTGGTGCGGCGGGCAACTGACGATGCACCGCGGCGGGGACGAGGCGGCGACGGTCACGTGCGCGAACGGCTTCGACTGCGGTGCCCCGGTCCAAGTGATCGAGGGTCGCCGCACGTGGGCGGCGCCGCACGAACTCGCGCAGCTGCAGGGGGCGCTCGACGCCGAGCAGCGCCGCCGCCGGAGACGGGACGCCAAGCGCGACGAGCGGGCACGTGCTCGCACATCCGTCGCCTGACGCACGAACGCCGCTGTCGCTCACCTTGGCGGAGCGACAGCGGCGCGGTGCCACGACCTGAGCGTCGCGGCGGACTACTTGCCCTTCGCGATCTGATCGACCCGACCGGTTGAAAGGCTGATCGCCGTACCCACCGCCGCGAGCGTCATGGTCTTGCGCATCTCCTGCACGTCGGCGCGGCGCGTGTCCGTGAGCTCCTTCTGCCGGTCGTCGATCGCCTTGAGCAAGGCGGTGATCTCCCGCGCACGGTCGACGGCGTCCTCGTGGTCGAGGGCCCGGTCGGCGGCGATCCGGAAGAGCTCGGCCGGGGTCAGCTCGGCGCCGGGCTGCGAGGCGTCTCGCGCGTCGTGAGTGCTGTCCATGCAGCAGATTCTAGGCCCCCACTCAAGATCGATTTCTAGCCCCCTTGACGAGTGTTTCTAGGGCCCTATAAATTCGTGCTCGCAGCCACCGCTCTACGGAAGGTGAACATGCACTACAACGACGTCACGCCCGACATGACCGTGCTCTGCCCGTCTCGGGGAGACAAGTTGGACGCGAAGGGCATCGTCCTCCACAAGCGCGCCGCCCCCGAGGGGGAAAGCCCGACCGCCGTGTTCGTCGAGTGGTACCTCGGAGCCCCCTCGTGGGTCCCCGCCGAGGAACTCGTCGACACGGGCGAGATGCCCCACGTGCCCCACCTGATCGAAGTCCCGGACGCTGGCAGCCGCGAAACGTGGATGTTCTGGCGCAGGGGCAACGAGTACCGCGTCTTCAACACCATGAGCGGTGACGGGCACTGGGCCGTCGCCCGCCGGGCGGAAGACGGAACCCTCTCGACCTTCGTCACCGACTCCCACACCCGCCAGACGGCACACCGCGCCGCGATGACCGCGCTCTACGGCTTCGAGGACATGGCGAGCCCCGTCGAGTCGTACCTCGTCGAAGCGCAGCCGAAGGGCTACATGACCGCCCTGCGCTGCAAGGCCGAAGGAGCCGACGAGTTCGGACGCGTCGCCGCCGCCACGCCCGAGGAAGGCCTGCGCGCCTTCGACGGGTGCAAGTCCGGCATGCGCTACGACGTGATCAAGAAGAAGTCCGTCCGCAACCGGATCCACTCGTTCCTGATCTACCCCGTCCGGCGCGACGGCTCCGTCGGGATCCCCCGCTACCAGCTGCGCTGATCCGGCAACCCGCACCAGACGCACGGTGCCCTCGCCAACCGAACTGGCGAGGGCACCACCCCAACGCACAAGCTCCCGCGCGGGAGCACGTACAGGGGGAGCCCGGCAGGTGCTGCGAACACCGGCCGGAGTGAACCCGCCCTAGCCGCTAAGCCAAGAGGGCCGATCCATGACGAACCCTAACCGGGCGCTGCCCGGAGCTGCCCCCACCACCACGGAACACAGCAGCCTGCAAGGACACGCGAAGGCCGGATACTGGATCATCGCCTTGGCCGCCGCCGGGGTGGGCGGATGGTCGCTGCACACCGTCGCCCTGCACTACGGCGTCCCGTGGCTCTTCGCCCTGGTCGTCTCCGCCGTCTTCGACGGTGCCGGCATGGTCTGCCTCTACCTCGCCAGCGCCGCCGTCACCGAGAACCGCAGCGCCTTCGCCCCGATGCTCGCGACCATCGGGCTCGGCGCGCTCTCCATCTACCTCAACCGCGTGCACGCCCTTCTCGCTGGCGGCGGCATGGGCGCGACAATCATGTTCGCCACACCTGCGCTCGCCCTGCAACTGGTCACCTACCTCTCGTGGGCAGCGACCCGCGAACGACACCGCCTCGCACGGGGCGAGCGCCGGATGCGGCTGCCCGTCTTCGGCCCGCTGGCATGGCTGCTCGCCCGCAAGCAGGCATGGACCGCCACCCAGAAGCGCGCGGTCGAACACGTGCGGCAGGAGTCGGCCGAGGCCAGCGCCGCCCCGACGCCAGACCAGTCGGAGACCGAGGCGACCCTCGCGCTCAGCGGCATGACGCCCACCGAGGCGATCCGCATCCTGCACAAGGCCTATCCCGACCTCACCAACGCCCAGCTCGCAGCGATCCTCAACCAGTACGGGCAGCGCGTCAGCGAGTTCGACGTCGCCATCGTGCTGGCACGAGCGGCTCACCAGGACGAGGAGCAGGACGAACGCTGGCAGACCAGCACCGAACAGGAGGTGCTGATCGACCGGATCATCAGGGAACTGGTCGCCGGACCGGGACTCACGACAGCGGCCGCCGTCCGCGCCGTCCGCGCTGCCATCCCCGAACTCGCCCCAGGCCAGATCGCCGAGGAACTCACCCGGCGCGGCATCGAGACGACCGACCACTACGTGCGCACCGTGAACTCGCGCGCCAGGAAGACCAAGAGCACGCAGCCGAAGAATTCACCGTCCGCGCCGAAGCCCGTCGCAACCCCCGGCTACCTCTGACCGACGCCTCGCGAGCACCTGCCTCGCCCGCCCAAATCCGCCGATGGCGGTCAGGCCTTGACGCAAGCGGATCACCTGTCGCACCCTTGACGGCAAGTCCGGCATGCCCGGACACGAAGCCACAGCAACGCCCCCGGGTATCGGGGGCGTTCGCGCTTCCAGGAGAAGTCCTCAATCGGGTGGCATGCGGCCCCGAGGGCGTGAGGGAGCCGGTGCCCATCACGGCGGCGACTCTGCCCATGAGTCCGGTCCGCCCCCTCGCCAGTCGAAGAGCGACTCGTCGTTGAGATCCACGTTCTCGGCGTCCTCGTAGCCTGCCTTCGCCAGGAAGACGGGGATGTCGCTCACCTTGTACGCCGTGCCGAGAATCCGGCCGTCGTACCTCACCTTGCGCCACCCGCGCTCGTCCGGCGGGTAGACGACCACGCGCTTCTGCATGGCCCAAGCCTCGGACACAGGTCAATGACACGCATCTCGGGGATGCACCGCATGGGGCCGGTGACCTGCAGCTGTCCAGCACTCGGGCCGTTGAGCTGGAGGTGAGCGATGCCCCGCGGTTACACCATCTGCACCGTGCCCGGCTGCCCCGAGTACACCCAGCGCGGACGCTGCGACGAGCACCGGCGCGAGGCCGAGCAGCGGCGAGGCACCGCACGGCAGCGCGGGTACGGCAGCCGGCACGAGATCCGGTTCCGCCGACGCGTCCTCGCTCGCGATCCCGTCTGCGTCCTGTGCGGCACGGCGCCCAGCGTGCACGCCGATCACCACCCCTTCGACCGGCGAGAGCTCGTGGCCCGAGGCCTCGTCCCCGACGACCCCCAGTACGGCCGGGGCCTGTGCGGCCCCTGCCACAGCCGCGAGACCGCACGTGACCAACCTGGGGGCTGGAACCAGCCGAGTCAGTAGAGCCGTGCCCTGGCTGATCTTGAGCAGGCTCAATACCGCTGATGGAGCCAGTCTGTCGTAGTGAACCCAACCGCCTGCATGAGCATCAGCATCCCCTGACGGCCAAGCAATGGATTCGCTCTCCTACCGAATAGGACTCGCACGGGCGCCCTGACCCCCGTTACCTCGATGGTCAAATCTATGGGATAGAGCCTGGTCGGTCCGCCGGCGGTTGCGACCAGAGTCGACTGTCGGCGCTCTGGAGCCAAGCCAATGGCGTGTGCCACGCCAAGGTCCAGTTGTGTGAAATCTGCCCCAGTGTCAACCAAAGCATTCAACACTTGGAGGTGCCGCCCCCCAGGAGCAAAGACGATAAGGTCCACCAGAGGCCGGTTTTGGACGTAGGCGCGTGACCCGTCAAAGTCGACTGAACGCGGGAAGCTCATTCGACCTCATAGCTGGACTCGGCAGTCAGTTGCGGCAGCACGTACGCGAACACAACTCTTTCGTCCGGGGTTCCCCCTTCTGACGCTTCTGCCTGCCGATAAACCGACTCGAAGTCTTCACTCGCGGCAATCACTCCCTCGCGTCCCGCCGCAACCCAGCAGAATGGAACTTCTAGGCTGAGGCCTTCCCAGTGGCTTCGAAGTTGTGCAGCTGCTTCAGCGTTGATGGGCATGTCAGGAACCCTTCCCGCCGCGACCCAGTTGCGGCCCGGGTCCCTCTTGTGTGCTAACCATTTGAACGGCATCGATTGGGGTGAACTTCAGGATCACCTTATTAGTCCTCGCCGTCGAGACCGCACCGCCAAGCTCTAGAACGTAAACCTTAATTCCGCCTTTCGCTTCCTTCTTCACCTCCATAGCCATCTCGATTGAGCACTCTGTCAGCTGAATCACTTCATTTCCGGGCGGTGGCGGATTATCTCGCACCCTTCTGATCTCATCTGCAAGCTGAGCGGCGAATTCCAGCAGCTCGAATCTTTCGACGTCTGACATTGGCGACCTCCATTGAGCATCCTGGGAGTCGAGATTGCCCTACGGTGACGACATCGACTCGGCAACACGTCGCAGCGCTTACAAGACCACCCGGCTGCGGGGCCCCGACGCACCCCTCGGATCGTCACGGACAGCTACGAAAACCCCAGGGGGTGACCCCAAACGGTCTCGCTCTCCGGACCGCCGGGGAGGGCCATCGAAACTCGGGAGGGTTCAGACCTCCCCGAAGCCCCTTGATCAACTTCCTGCCGTCACGCAATGTGATGGCGCCTCCCATGCCGCGCAACGCGGACGAGAGTGGTGATCACCATGTCGAAAGGCGGCGCCCGGACGCGTTCCGGCCCCCCACCCGACCCGAATGCCCTCGCCCGCGAGCGCGACGCCGGCGAATGGACGGTCCTCCCCGCCGACGGCCGCGCCGGGGTGCTGCCGCCGTGGCCGCTCCTCGGTGAGTCCCCGCGCGAGACACAGCTGTGGACACAACTGTGGACAAAGCCACAGGCGTTGATGTGGGAGCGCAACGGCTCCCACTTCGAGGTCGCCCTGTACGTGCGCCGGCTCGTCGAGGCCGAGGTGCCCGACTCGCCCGTGAGTCTGGGGACGTTGGTTCGGCAGATGGCCGACTCGCTCGGCCTGACGACGCCCGGGATGCGGGCGAACCGCTGGCGCATCGCCCGCGAAGAGCCGCCGGCCGCCGCCGTGCCGCTGACGGCAGCGCGATCGAGCCGGGCCCGGTTGAAGGTCGTCCGCGATGGCGGCGTCTGATGAGTTCGTGGTCGACTTCCCGACGCTGTGGGTCGCGGCCGACTGGATCGAGCAGCACTGCCGCATCCCGGACGGCTTCCTCAAAGGCCAAGCCTTCCGGATGTACGACTGGCAGCTCTGGGCGACCGTCAACCACTACCGGATCAAGCCGACTGCCAAGCGTGGGCAGTTGGCGACCGCGTTCTTCTACCGCCGGTCGCAGGTCGTGGCACCGCAGAAGACGGGCAAGGGGCCGTGGTCGGCGGCGATCTGTGCTGCGGAAGGTGTCGGCCCGGTCGTCTTCGCCGGTTGGGCGCGCGGTGGCGAGGTCTACGACTGCCGCGAGTACGGGTGCGGCTGCGGCTGGGTCTACGAGTACGAGTCGGGCGAGGCCATGGGCCGGCCGTGGCCGACGCCGCTCGTGCAGATCACGGCTTTTTCCGAGGAGCAGACGGACAACATCTACCGCCCGCTGCAGTCCATGATCCGCAACGGGCCGTTGGCCGAGCTGATGAGGGTGGGCGAGGCATTCACCCGCCTGCCGAACGACGGCCGGATCGACGTGGTGACGTCCTCGGCGCAGTCCCGGCTCGGCAACCCGGTGACCTTCGTCGCCCAGGACGAGACCGGCATCTGGACGGTCGAGAACAAGATGGACCGCGTCGCAACGACGCAACGCCGGGGCGCGGCGGGCATGGGCGGCCGGACGATGGAGACGACGAACGCTTGGGATCCGAGCGAGAACAGCGTCGCGCAGAAGACGGCCGAGGCGAAGGTGAAGGACATCTTTCGCTTCCACCGGAAGCCGCCGGGCGGTCTTTCCTACACGGCCAAGGCTGACCGGCGGCGGATCCACCGGTACGTCTACGCCGGAAGCACACACGTCGACCTCGACGCCATCGAGGGCGAGGCCGCCGAGCTGCTTGAGACCGACCCCGCGCAGGCCGAGCGCTTCTTCGGCAACCGCATCGTTGCCGGCTCGGGCGCGTGGATGCAGCAGGACCGATGGGACGCCCGCGCCGAACCCCGCGAGACACCGGGGCCCCGGACGCGCGTCGTACTCGGTTTCGACGGCTCGGACATCGACGACTGGACAGCCATACGGGCCGAGGCCCTGGACGGCTATCAGTTCATGCCGACATACGGGCCGGACGCCCGGCCAACGGTGTGGGATCCGGCCGACTGGGGCGGGCAGGTGCCCCGCCTCGAAGTCGCCGCCGCGGTCGACGAGCTCATGAGCCGGTACGACGTGGTCCGCATGTACTGCGACCCGCCGTACTGGGAAACCGAGGTCGACCAGTGGGAAGCGGCCTACGGCGACAAGCGCGTCACCCGCTGGTACACGAACCGCATCGTGCAGATGCACGCGGCGTGCGAGCGGCTGCTGACCGACGTGAGCAAGGCCGAGTCCGGGTTCCGGCACGACGGGTGCGACCTGACGTCCATCCACATGCGCAACACGCGGAAAGCGGCGCGGCCGGCCGAACGGTACGTGCTCCGGAAGGCCGGGCCGCACCAGAAGATCGACATCGCGATCTGCTCGGTCCTCGCCCATGAGGCGGCCGGGGATGCCATCGCGGCTGGGCTCGCCCGGCCGAGGAAACGGGGAATGGTGGTGAGGCGGCGATGAAAGACGACCTCACCCCCGAGGAGTGGGTGCAGTGGCTCAGTCGGCGGGCCGAGGCCGAGCGGGGGCAGCTGGACGAGCTGAACCGCTACTACAACGGCGAGCAGCAACTCTCGTACCTCCACCCCGAGCTGCTGGCCCTGATGGAAGACCGCCTTCGGGCCCTGGTCATCAACTGGCCGCAGCTGGTCGTCGACACCCTCGACGAGCGCCTCGACGTCGAGGGGTTCCGGTACGCGGACTCCGAGGAGATGGCGGACGACCTCTGGGCGATCTGGCAGGCCAACGCGATGGACGAGCAGTCCCAGCAGGGCCACATCGAGGCGCTCGTCATGCGTCGTTCCTTCGCGGTCGTCGGGGCGAACGAGGCGGACCCCGGGATGCCGCTGATCTCCTTCGAGTCCCCGCTGCAGGTGACGGCGGACTACGACCCGCGCACCCGGCAGGAACGGGCCGTGCTCAAGCGCTGGAACGACATCGACCCGGTCACGGGCATGGTGCGCGACCAGTACGCAACGCTCTACCTGCCCAACGTCACCTACTGGTACAGCCGGCCGACCGCGGGCCCGACGAGCTGGAAGCTCGACGACCAGGACGAGCACGGTCTCGGCACACCGCCGGTGGTCACCTTCGCCAACCGCGGCCGGCTGCTCGTGCCGGGCGGGAAGAGCGAGCTCGACGCGGTCATCCCGCTGTCGGATGCGGCCTGCAAGGTGGCGACCGACATGATGGTGAGCAGCGAGTTCCACGCGATGCCCCGCCGGTGGGCCCTCGGGTTCTCCGAGGAGGATTTCACCGACGAGCAGGGGCGGCCGCTGTCGACGTGGCAGCAGATCGCGGGGGCGGTGTGGTCGAGCGAGCGCACCAAGCAGGACGGCGCCGAGGTGGGACAGTTCCCCGAGGCGCAGCTGACGAACTTCCACCAGTCGATCGAGTTGCTGGCCCGCCTGGTCGCCTCGCTGGGCGCGCTCCCGCCGGATCACATGGGAATGGGCACGGACGACGCTGCCTCGGCGGACGCGATCCGCTCGCGTGAAGCCCGCTTGGTCAAGCGGGCCGAGCGGCGCCAGCGGGCATGGTCGGGCAGCTACGAGCGGATGAACCGCATCGCGCTGCGCGTCCGGGACGGCGACTGGGATCCGCGGGCGCGGCAGCTGGAGACCGTATGGCGGGATCCGTCGACGCCGACGTTCGCGCAGAAGGCCGACGCCGTGGTGAAGCTGCACGCGGCCGGGCTGCTGCCGACCGCGCAGGCGTGGGAAGACCTCGGCTACACCAAGGAGCAGCGCCGCCGCATGCAGCGCATGCTCGACGACGACCTGACGCGGATGACGACGGCGGACCTGCACGCCCTGTCGACCATGCCGACGGTCGGGCAGACGGGCGAGGTGCCGCAGGAGACGACGCCGGTCGGCGGGCCGAGTCGTGGCTGACGGCATCCCTGAGCAGGCGCACGCCGAGCTCGTCGCCGCCTACGGCAGTCTGCAGCAGCGAGCGGTCGTGCAGACGGCCGCGGCTGTGGCGCGCTTGTGGCGCCTGCTGGACGGCTCGGATCTGTCCCGGTCGTGGCTCGCGGGCGTCGGGGCGGCGCTGCTGCGGGCCGTCACGGCCGGGCAGATCCTGGCCGTCACCCCCGCCGACGCCTACGTGCGGGCTCTGATGGCTGCCGACGGCCTCGCCGAGCCCGACCTCGTCGCGGGGCGAATCAACCCCCGGGCGTGGGGAGGGTGGGCGGCGGACGGGCGGCCGCTCGACTCCCTGCTCTACCAGCCGGTGATCCGTACCAAGACGCTGATCCGGGGCGGGATGACATTGCAGGAGTCGATGACGGCCGGGCTGCTGGACCTGCAGCGCATCGCGGTCTCCGAGGTCGCCGACGCCGGACGGTCCGGCCTCGGCGCGGCGATGGCGGCCGACCGCAGGGTCGTCGGCTACGTCCGGGTGGTACGGCCCGGGGCCTGCGCGCGCTGCGCGATCCTGGCCGGCCGCTGGTACCGCTGGAACGCCGACTTCAAGCGCCACAAGCGATGCCAGTGCTACGGCGTCCCCGCCTCGGAGGAGCGGCGCGGCCGCATGGTCAACCCACAGAGGTTCTTCGAAGGGCTCTCGCGGGCCGAGCAGAACCGCCGCTTCACCGCCGCCGGCGCGCAGGCGATCCGCGACGGCGCCGACATCTTCGCCGTGGTCAACGCCCGCCGCGGCATCTACCGCGTCGAGGCCTACGGACGGCAGGTCAGCGCCACCCACGAGGGCGCCACCCGCCGCAGCACCTTCTATCGGCAGATGCTCCGGGAGACCGAAGCCCGCACCGGCCAGCGCTTCGGCACCAGCCGAGCCGACATCGAGCAAGGCCTGCCGATCTTCCGGCTCCGCACTCCCCGCCTGCTGCCGGAAGAGATCTACCGGATCGCCGACGGCCGGGCTGACGTGATCCGCCTGCTGCGGCGCTTCGCCTACCTCACCTGACCCGGGCGCAACGCCCCGGTTTCCCCTCCTGCAACGGGAGCACCTCATGAGCACACCTGCCCTGCCCCGGCATCCCCGCACGGGGCAGTCCGCCGTCGGCTGGCGCAAGCCCCGCGTCGGCGAGCACGGCCCGCAGCCGATCTGGCCGATCCGCGGCGCGGCCGCCGACGACGGCGCACCCGCCGGTGACCCGTCGCCGGGCGGTGCCCCCTCGCCTGCCGGTCCGCCCGGTGACGTGGCGCCGTCGAGCGGAGCGCCGAACGGTGACGCCCCGCTCGGGCCGGCCGGGGAAAAGGCACTGGAGGAGTGGAAGCGGCGGGCCCGCGAGGCGGAGAAGCTCGCCAAGGAGCACGAGAAGCGCATCGCCGCCTTCGAGGACGCCCAAAAGACCGAGGCCGACAAGCTCGTCGACCGGGCGGCGAAGGCCGAGGAGCGCGCGGCGAAGGCGACCCGCCTCGCCGTCGCCGCGAAGGTCGAGGCACTGGCCGCCGCCTCGTACCAGGACCCCGAGGACGCCGTCGGCGCCCTCGACCCGACCGCGTACATCGACGACGACGGCACCGTCGACACCGACGCCATCAAGAAGGCCCTTGCCGAGCTGCTGGAGCGCAAGCCGCACTGGGCGCGTGAGAGCGGCCCCCGGCAGCCGAAGCCCGACCGCGGGCAGGGCCCGCGCACCGGCGGAACGCCCGGCGTCGAAGACGAGATCCGCGAGGCGCAGGCCCGGGGCGACTGGCGAGCCGTGATGCGCCTGCAGAACAGCAAGCTCGCCGACGCAGCAAAGACCCCCTAGCAGCCGAGGGCAGGCACCAGGCCGCGCCCGAGCACCGTAAGGAGACCCCGCATGGCTGGGATCACCGCACTGGGCACGACCTACAACCTGCCCAACTACACCGGCATCCTCCACCAGCTCACCCCCGCCGACACCCCGTTCTTCTCCGCGATCGGCGGACTGACCGGCGGCGGGCAGACCGACGCCATCGAGTTCGAGTGGCAGACCTTCGACCTGCGCGCCGCCGGGCAGAACACCCGCCTCGAAGGAGCGGACGCCCCGTCCGCCGAGGAGCGCGTGCGGGCGAACGTCTCCAACCTCGTCCAGATCCATCAGGAGTCCGTGGCCGTCAGCTACACCAAGCTGGCAGCAACGCAGGCGAAGGCCGGCGTCAACAACGCAGAGCGCAACACGATCCTGTCCGAACTCGACTGGCAGACCGAGCAGATGCTCAAGCAGATGGTCCGCGACATCGAGTACTCCTTCATCCAGGGCACCTATCAGAAGCCGGCCGACAACACCACGGCCCGCAAGACCCGGGGCCTGCTCGCCGCCATCACCACGAACGTGATCGCGGCCCCCGACGGCGACACCGGCACCGCCGGTACCCAGCCGTCCGCGCTGACCGAGGATCTCGTTCTCGACCTGCTGCAGATGGTCTGGGACAACGGCGGCATCCAGGAATCGGAGACCGCGACCTTGCTCGTCAACAGCTTCCAGAAGCGCATGCTGACGAAGATCTTCATCACGGACAAGAACTACCAGGAGATGAGCCGCAACGTCGGCGGCGTCCGCGTCCAGACGATCGAGACGGACTTCGGGCAGCTGAACATCATGCTCGACCGCCACATGCCCGCCGGGACGCTCGCGGTCGTCTCGCTGGAGCAGTGCATGCCCGTCTACCAGGAAGTGCCGGGCAAGGGGCACTTCTTCGCCGAGCCGCTGGCCAAGACCGGCGCGAGCGAAAAGGTCCAGCTCTACGGCGAGGTCGGTCTCGCCTACGGCAACGAGAAGGCCCACGGCAAGATCACCAACCTGACCACAAGCTGACGGGAGCCCGGCCGATGGCCACCTTCACCAGCGACCGATACCCGCAGCTGAGAATCGGCGGCATCGTCCGGTTCGAGGACGGGGTCTGCACGACGACCGCGCGCGAGGCGCTTGCCCAGCTGCGGAAGTTCGCGGCGTCCGACGAGTACGGCATCACCGAGGTCAAGGCCCCTGGCGGACGGTCTGGGGGCAAGCACCCGGGCGCCGGGAGCGGCCGCCAGGACGAGGGAAGGGGCCGCGACCATGGCGCTGCCTCCACTGGCGACGACATTTGATCTCGCCGCCTTCGCGCAGCGCAGCGACATCCCCGCCGCGACGGCCGAGCTCGCGCTCGCCATCGCCTCGGCCACCGTGCGCGCCTATCTGCGCCTGGACGTCACCGCGGTGACCGGTGACGTCGTCACCGTGCCCCCGTCCTACCGGCGCGAACTGCAGCTGCGACAGCGTCCGGTCACAGCGGTGACCAGTGTCGTCGGCGCCGACGACGGGCAGCCGGTCACCGGCTGGACGCTGCGCGGCGCTGCCCTGGTGCGCGAGCAGCCGTGGACGAGCGAGGTGACGGTCACCTATGACCACGGCTGGGCACAGGTCCCCGACGACATCCGGGGCGTCGTACTGGCCCTGGCGCAGGCCGCCGTGACCAACCCCGAGATGCTGCGGCAGGTCTCCATCGATGACTACAGCCGGACCTACGCCACCGAGACGCTCGGGGCGGGCGGCCTCTCGCGCGCCGACGAGAAGGTGCTCGACCGCTACCGGCGCAGCAGTTTCACGGTGGTTCCCCGGTGACCGCCGGGCAGGTCGCTGCGGCCGGCCGCCGGGAAGCCGCCGCGCTCTTCCAGGACGCCTGCCGGATCGAGCGGGCCGGGGAGTCGACGGCGTCCGACGGCGGCGTCGACAGCGAGACGACGACGGTCCTCTACGAGGGTCCGTGCCGTCTGCGGGAGACCGCGCGGGCGGTGTCGGCCGACTCCTCGGGGCAGGCCCCGGTCGAGACATGGCAGTACACGGTGTCGGTCCCGGTGACGGTCACCGCCGTGCGTTCCTACGACGCGGTCGTCATCACGGCGTCGGCCGACCCGTCGGCGGTCGAACTGCGGCTGCGGGTGCGCAGCGTCGGCCGGGGCACTCACATCACCGCCCGTCGGCTTGGGTGCGAGGAGGTATCGCGGTGATCGTCGTCATGGGTCTCGTCGAGACCGAGGCCTACCTCGCGGGCGTGCCCGCCCGGCTGGCCGTAACCGGCAGGCAGGCGGTCGAGGTCACCGCCCGGAAGGTCAAGGACTCGGCGCGTCAGCGCATCTCGGGACACAAGTACCTTCCGCAGTACCCGAGGTCGATCACCTACGAAGTGAAGACGACCGCGGCCGGCGTCGAGGCGGAGATCGGGCCGGACAAGGGCGCCGCTCAGGGCGCGCTCGGCAACATCATCGAGTACGGCAGCGCGAACAACGCCCCGTTGCCGCACCTCGGGCCCGCGCTGGAGGAGAACGCCGACGACCTCGCGCGGGGCGTCGAGATCGCGGTCGCCCACGCGCTGGGCCTGTGAACACCGCCGACCGGCTCGTCGCCGCACTGCGGGCGGCCGGTATCGCCACCGGCGACGCACAGGCGCGCGTCGGCGACGTACAGCTGACAGGCCGGTACTGCGTGGTCTGGCCGGTGCTGGAGCGAGCCGGAGAGAACACCATCGGCGACCCGAACACCGACCGCATCATCGACATGCAGATCACCTCGGTCGGGCCGTCCCGCAAGGCTGCCGATCAGGTCGCCGAGGCGGCCGGGGCAGTCGCCCTCGGCGTCCTGGAGCCGCCGGACGGACAGACATGGATGTGCGCCCCCGAGTACGTCGTCGGCAACCCCACCATGCGGGAACCCCCGAGCGATCCCGCACGTCCCGACACCGCAATGTGGGCGCGGGCCGACGTCTACCGCTACTACCTGACCCCCGCCTGAGTGAGGACGCCATGTCACAGACCGTCGTGCTGACCCACCCCGAACTACCCGGCGTCGAGTACGCCTGCACCCGCGCCCAGTACGAGGGCGTATGGCAGGCCGCCGGCTGGGTCGAGAACCTCCCCGAGGGCGGCGACACCCCGGTGCCCGAGCTCCCGAAGCGCCGGGCGCCCATCCCTCCGGCTGAGCCGGTCCCCACCAGCAAGGAGAACTGACATGGCACGCTACGGCTCCACCGGAAAGATCGCGATCGTCTTCGCGCCCGCCGTCGCGGACACCGCCGCGCCGACGGTCGCCGAGATCACCGCCGGCACGAACCTCTCGGACTACATCACCCGCGACGGGCTCAAGACCCCGTCCTCGGGCAACACGATCGACGCCTCGGACATCGGATCCCGCTTCAACAAGACGGCCGCCGGTACGTACGGCGGCGACGCCGCCGAGATCACCGCACATCGCGGCTCGAAGGGCGGGGGCTCCGGCGACGACAAGGCGTGGACGACCCTCACGCAGGACACCGTCGGCTTCCTGGTCATCGGCCGCCCCGGCCTCGGTCAGAACGCGACTACCGGCATCGGCACCAAGGCGGGACCGGCGACCGCCGGTGACCGCGTCGAGGTGTACCCCGTGACGGTCATCTCCCGGGCGATGGCCGACACCGGCGACAACGAAACCGCCAAATTCACCGCCTCCATGGCGATCACTGGCGAGCCGGCACAGGACGCGGTGGTTGCGGCATGACACCGACGCCCGGCATCCCGGAGACGTTCGCCGGCCCCGGAGCCCCAACCGAGGGGGCCCTGTCGCTTGCCGACGTCCGCAAGAGGATCCAGCGCCCCCGCCAGCACGTCGACATGGTCATGGACGCCGAGGCTGCCGACGAGATCGACGTGCTGGCGAAGCTGTTGGAAAAGGCCAAGCAGCTGGACGAGCAGACCAACGAGCCTGATCGGGCCCCCGCCCTCGCCCGGCGGCTGCGCGCGCTGGAAGAGCAGGCCGAGGCCTCGACGGTGACGTTCGTCCTGCAGGCGATCAGCCACCGGCACTACGCTCGGCTGCAGACCGAGCACCCGCCGACCGAGGCCCAGATCGCCGAGGCCCACGAGCGCGGCGGCGATGGTGTCCCCGCTTTCGACCCGGACTCGTTCGCGCCTGCCCTGGTCCGCGCCCAGATGCTGTCCCCGACTGTCGGCAGCGAGCAGGAATTCGCCGCCTTCTGGGACGACCTGTCCGACGGGCAGATGCGCGAGCTGTGGATGACGGCCCTCTCGGTGCAGGTGGGAGTCACTGAGCTCGGCCCAAAATCCGAGAGCGCATCCGAAATTCTGCGGAGCTTCGGACTCAGCTGAACTATTGCGCGCCCCGCGGGATCCCCTACAGCGTCTTTATGGGGCGCACGGTTGCACCCGGCGAGCCGGTGTGGCTGGAGGACGACACGATGCTCGCCGTCGAGTGGCAGCGCCTGCAGGACGAGACATGTCCTGGGTGCGGGCACCTGCTGTCGGAATCCATGGACGAGGCGACCGAGTACGACGTGCAGTCCCTTACCTGCTTCGCTTGCCAGGCCAAGGATCAGACCGAACGCGCGCTCGCCGCCAAGGAGAACGCCGATCTATCCGGCCGGAAACTGATTGCCACAAAGGCGGGACGCCGGGAGCCACTCATGTCATGACTCTTGCTTGGCGTCGGGCTCGCCGGATGCGGGCCCGACGTTGCGTAAGGCTGGTCAGTACCGTGCGCGGAACCACATGAAGAGCAAGCTCACTGCTCCGCTGCCAATTCCGTAGGCGGCGCCGCGCATTACTTCGTGCCTCAAACGTCGCCCGGGGTGCTTGATCCAGCGGCGAACTCGCTTCGCTGCGATCTTGGACATGCCGCCCTTGACCGGGCTACTCTCCATCTTGGTGCCCCTTCCCGTTGACTGCGTGCAGGGTCGCCGCACAGGGAGTCCAACCGACCAGTGGCTAGGAACCGGTGTCGGTGCGGACTCCCTTGCGTTGGGCAGAAGTTTAGGCACACGGCAGCATTCTGACGGAGCATCAGCCATGCTCCGCTGCTGCACTTATGTGCATCCAGCTGCACGGAAAGACACCGAACACCGTCGAACTTCTACTTAACCCCGCTGAAAGTAGGAGCTTGGCGCGTGATTTGTGATGCGCGCCACATTTTCCCTAGGTGAGTAGCAGTTTCTCTCCCGTTTCCAGATCCGATAGCTCTGACCTGGACTTTTGACGAGGAAACGATTCGTCTTTGTGAACACCGCGCCGATGCTGCGAGGGGGTGCCGAGATGGCTGTTCGCACCGTCCGCGTGGTTCTCACCCTCGACAACGCGCAGTTCGCGCTCGGCATGCGCAGCTCGACCGGGCAGCTGGTTGCCTTCGGCACCTCGGCCAGCCGCGCCGGGCTGGCAGCCGCGCAAGGACTGCGCGTCGTGGGCACGACGGCCGGACGCACCGGCGGGCAGGTCGCCGCGGCGGGCGCGGCTGGAGCCACCGGGTTCCGGCGCATCCAGGACGGCGCCGCCGGGGCGGCGAAGAAGGTCGCTGGGCTGGGCACGCTGCTCGCTGGGGGTGCCCTGATCTACGGGCTGCACGACGTCGTCGAGCAGGGCAACGAGTACAGCCGCGCCCTGCTGAAGTACACCGAGGTCACCCGGGCCAGCGGATCCGAAATGGCGGCCGCCTCGCGCGAGGCGCAGGCGCTCGGCGCTGACCTGCGCCTGCCGGCGACCTCGTCCGCCGAGGCTGCCGACGCCATGGTCGAGCTCGCGAAGGCCGGTCTGTCGGCGGGCGACGCTGTAAAGGCCGCACGCGGCACCCTGCAGCTCGCGGCCGCCGCGCGGACGGACATCGCGCAGGCTGCGAAGATCCAGGGCGACATTATGGATCAGTTCTCTATGAAGGCGTCGGAATCGACACGAGTCGCCGATGTTCTGGCGAACACGACGAACAACGCGTCGGGCGAGCTGATCGACATGTACTACGCCATGAAGTACGTCGGTCCGACGGCGCACGGCATGGGTGTGGAGATCGAGGACGCCGCGACGGCGATCGGTCTGCTGGGGAAGTCCGGGATCATCGGCGAGACGGCCGGCACGACGCTGCGCGGCATGCTCGTGAACCTCGCGAAGCCGACGCGGCTGATGAAGAAGGGGCTCGACGAGCTCGGGATTCAGGCCTTCACCTCCGAAGGGAAGTTCAAGGGGCTTGAGTACGTCGTCGACCGGCTGCACGACGCGCAGCACCGGCTGACGCAGGAGCAGTTCACCTCGGCGGCTGCCATGGCGTTCGGGAAGCCCGCGCTCTCGGGGGCGACCGCGCTCGCCCACCAGGGGGCCGAGGCCTTCGAGCTGCTGGGCGTTCAAGTACGGCGTGCGGGCGGCGCGGCCGATATCGCCGCGGCGGAGTCCAAGGGGCTCGGTGGTGCCATGCACGGGCTGAACAAGCAGGTGAAGGCCGCCTTCCTGCAGCTCTACCTCGGCATGGCGCCAGGGCTGGAGAAGGTCACGCGCAGTATGGCCTCGTCCGTGGCCGCCGCCGTGCCCTTTATTCAGCGTGGGGTGAAGACGGCGACGGACCTGTGGGACATCTACGGGCCCGGCGTCGAGCGCAAGCTCGACGCTGCTGCGGCCCGTGTCGGTGCCGGGGCTGGGCGTCTGGCCGAGCCGGCGAAGCAGGCCATCGTCAGCGGCCTCGCTGCTGCGGTGCCGGTGGCCGTCACCAGTGTCAGCACGCTTGAGCAGGTGTTCAGCGAGGCGGGCGACGCCGCAGGGCCCCTGGTCGGCGGGCTCGAAGAAGTTTTCGCCTCGGTATCCGGTGGCTCAGGCGCGCTGGATGTACTGGCCGGTCGCCTGCAGGCCGGGGTCGGACTCGTCGGCGACCTCGCCGCCGTCTTGGGGCCGATCGGCTCGGTCGCCGGCGAGGTGGCTCATGCCTTCGCCATGCTGCCCGGCCCGGTACAGCTGTCGCTTCTGAGCATGCTCGCCCTGCGCCCGGTCCGACCGATGCTCGACGGCATGCGCGCCTCCGTCATCGGCTACGGCCGTAGCGCCGTCGGCGCGTTCCAGGGCGCGGCCGGTGCCATGCAGACGCAGCGGATTCTCGCCGCGCAGCAGGGCGTGACCCTGACGAACATGGGCGCCGCTCTGGCCGCGCTTGAGGCGCGGTCCCCGGTGCTGCAGAACATGGCTGCCGGTTACCGCGACGCTGCTGCGGCGACGGCTGCCGCAGGCGGCCGCTTGTCCGGCTTCCGCTCGGTCGTTGCCGGCACCACCGTTGCACTGAGCCGCGGCATGATGTCCGGGCTCAAAGGCGTCTTCGCATTCTTGGGTGGCCCGTGGGGCATCGCCGTCGCTGGCGCCATGATCGGACTCGACTTCCTCGCCGACCGGCAGAGAGCCGCAGCGCAAGCGGCAGCCGAGCATCAATCGCGGATCGACTCGCTGGCGAGCGCGCTGCAGGAGTCGGGCGGCGCCTACACCGAGACCGTGCGGCAGCAGGCCGCATCGACGATCCAGTCGCAGAAGCTCAGCGACACCAACGCCACGCTTGCCCAGGTGCTGCGGCTGTCAGGAATCAGCCTGCGAGAGGCGACCGACGCCTACCTCGGTCAAGGTGAGTCCGTCGACCAGCTGGTGGAGAAACTGTCGAATCTCGCGGCCGTCGCCCTCATGAAGGGCGATCCGATGGGAGAGGTGTACGCCGACGCGGCGAAGACGCTGAGGGGTATGGCCGGGGACGCGGACGAAGCCGCGCGGTCCGCGAAGGATCTCGCCGACGCGACCCGATCCGGCGCGGATGCCGCCAGCGCGGCGTCCAGCCCGACGACCCGGCTGCAGGAAGCGATCAAGATTCTGGGCGACTCCTCGTCGGACGCCAACAGCAAGACGCGCGCCCTGCACGACGCCCTCACCCTGCTCTCCGGCGGCGAGCTCGACGTGCAGGCGGCCGCCGCCCGCATGAACGAGGATCTCGCGCAGCTGAAGGAAACGTGGAAGGACGTCGACAAGTCCAAGGGGTTCGGCAAGAACCTCGGCGACCTCGACAAGTCCCTCGTCCTGGTCGACGGCACCCTGAACACCACTACGGCCAACGGCCGAACTCTGTTCAACCAGCTGCAGAAGATCAACGAGTCGACGGCCGGGCTCGCCCAGACGACCTACGACTACGCCCGCGCCAACGGTGAGAGTGCCGTGCCCGCGCTGCAGCAGGCCGAGCAGGCGATGCAAGGCTCGTGGGAAGCCGCGGTGAAGGCGGGGCAGCAGTTCGGTCTGACCGCCGAGCAGGCGCAGGTTCTCGCCGCGAAGATGGGTTTCATCCCGAGCTCGCTCGCGATCACGCTGAGTACCCCAGGGCTGAGTCAGGCGCAGAAGGAACTGCTGTTCGTGCAGGGGCTCGCCTCGCACCTGCCGAGCGGTGCGACGATCACCGTCTCGGCGCTGACGCAGGAAGCACAGGCCGAGCTGGAAAGCGTCGGCGTGAAGATCCGCACGCTGCCCGGCGGCCGGCAGATGGTGATCACCGCACCGACCGGGGAAGCGCAGGCGGCTCTCGACGCGCTGATCGCGAAGCAGATCCCCGGCAAGAGCGTCCACGTCTCCGCCTCGACTCAGGCCGCGATCGACGATCTGGAGGCGCTGAAGGGGAAGGTCGCCTCGACCAAGGGCTCGACCATCACGATGCGGGCCCCGACCGACGAGGCCCGTGAGCAGATCGAAGCATTGGGCTTCAAGATCAAGAAGACGGACGGCAAGACCGTCGTCATCGCGGTTCCCACCGGTAGTCAGCAGTCTGCCCTCGACGCCCTGCAGGGCCGGATCGACGCCCTGCACGGCAAAACCATCCTGAACTACGTCGAGACCGTCAACAAGCCACTCTGGGAGGCTGACGGGGGGATCGTCGAGCACTACGCGGCCGGCGGCATGCGTGAGCGGCACGAGGCGCAGATCGCACCGGCGGGGGTATGGCGGGTGTGGGCGGAGCCCGAGACCGGAGGGGAGAGCTACATCCCGCTGGCGCCGAGCAAGCGTGCCCGCAGCCGTGCCATCGCCGAGGAGACCGTGCGCCGCCTCGGTGGCAAGCGGATCGAGTGGTTCGCCGGCGGCGGCATGTCCGGCTTCACCTACACCCCGGCCGGTGCCCCCGTGCTCGGTGGCACGGGTGACCCGAAGAAGCGCGTTGACAACCTCGTCGGGCAGCTGCGGGATGCGTGGAAGGAGTACAACGACGCGCAGGCCGAGCTCGCCAAGGTCCGCAAGGGCAAGCACACCCGCGCCCAGCTGCGCGCGGCCGAGAAGAAGGTGCGCGACGAGCGGCAGGACGTCGTCAGCCTGAACCGCGAGCTCGGGCAGTCCGACATGGCGCAGGCTCCCACCCACTTCAACATGCGCAACTATCAGAAGCAGCTGACCGACTCGCTCGCCGAGACGGAGAAGTGGCGCAAGAGCCTCGCCGTGGTCGGGCGGCGCGGCGGCGAGGAGATCCGGCAGATCCTCGAAGGCATGGGCGAGGACGGGTACAACCTCGTCAACCAGCTCGCGACCGCGTCCGACAAGCAGTTCAGGGACATCACGGAGAAGCTGAAGAAGACGGCCGGCGTCGCGAAGGCCTCGCTCGCGGACTTCGACCAGCAGGTCGAGGCCAGCAACAAGGCCAACGCCCAGTTCCAAGCCGACCTGCAGGCACTCGCCGCCGGCGGGTACGGCGACCTCGCCCGGCAGCTCGCCTCGCAGGGCGACCAAGCCGCGATGGACCTCGCGCACCAGGCCGCCACCGGTAAGGCCAGCGATGCCGCGAAGGCGAACACCGCCGTGCGCAAGTCCGCATCGCTGCTGACCGGCGAGGACCTGACGAACTCGCTCACCGTGCTCTCCGCGCTCCGCGCGCGACCGGGCAGCGGCATCGCCGACGTCATCGCCGCCGGCGTGGACTGGTCGACCCTGCGCGCCCTGGTGCCGCGCATGCTCGACCAGATCAACAAGCTGCCCCAGCAGTACAAGGCCATCTTCCTGCAGCAGTGGGCAGGGCAGTCCGGCGCCAAGGCGATGGCCGCGGGCGGCATCCTCTCCGGCCGGTCCCCGCTCGTCCTCGCGGGCGAGCGCGGGCCCGAGTCGTACATCCCCCTCGACGGCTCGGTGCGCTCCCGCGCGCTGCTGACCCAGACCGCCCGGCTCATGGGCTACCAGCTCACCCCCGTGCGCACCGCCTCGGCGGCCGCAGGCGGCGGCCGGACGGAGATCCACAAGCACATCCACGTGACACTCAACGGCGCCCGCCAGTCGGGCGCCGAGCAGGCCGCCGACATCGCCCGGCACCTCGCCTTCGTCGGCTGAAAGGGGGCACCCGCGTGGACGGACTGCAGCCGGGCTACTGGTTCGGCGGCCTGCGCATCCAGCTCGGCCCGATCACCTTCGGCGTAGTCGACAGCGCCTACGTGCACTGGCACTGCGACACCTTCGAGGGGTGGGACGCGGCCGAGGTACGGGCCGAGGTCACCCAGCGCGAGGCCGATCACGGCGCATGGGCGGCACCGGTCTACCTCGGCGAGCGGCCGATCACTCTCGGCGGGAAGGCGACCGCACCCACGCGCTCGGCCGCCGACGACGCCATCGAGCGGCTGCTCGCCGCCGTCTCGCTGACCGACACGACCTTGACGGTCTACGAGTCCATACCGAAACAGGCGACCGTGCGCCGATCCGGCAAGCCGCTGATCCGGCGCCTGACCGACAAGACGATCGAGTGGTCGGCCCTCGTCACCGCCGCCGACCCGCGCCGGTACGCAACCGCCCTGCAGACCGGGACGACCGGCCTTCCCTCCACCAGCGGCGGCCTGACAGAGCCCTACACCCTGCCGTACACGATCACGGCGGCCACTGTCACCGGCTCGATCACCGCCACGAACACGGGCACCTTCGAGACCCGCCCGGTCTACTTGATCGACGGGCCGGTCTCACAGCCACAGGTGCTCACCCAGATGCCCGACGGCACGGTGCGGGCCCTCACCTACGGCCTCGACCTCGCGACGGGCGATCGACTGATCATCGACACCGACGCGCACACCGCCACCCTCGCCGACGGCGTCTCGCGACGGCGCTTCCTCTCGGCGCCGTCCGGCTGGCCCGTCATCCCCGCCGGCGCCTCGGTCGCCATCCAGTTCCAGGCCGCCACCTACGACCCGACCGCGCTGCTGACCGCCCGTTGGCGGTCAGCTTGGATCTGAGGGAGAAGACGCCGTGGCGGCATTCGACCCGCTCGACATCAACGGACTCACCTACGACGGCATCGAACTGCGCCGCGCCGCCCTGCTCGGCGTCATGGGCGACGGCACGGCACTCGGCGCGCGGCCCGGCATCCGGCCGGGCGAGGGCGGGCTCATCACCAGCCTCGCCGGCTCGACGATCAACGTCACCGCCGGTGCGGCATGGCTGTACCGGTCCGGACAAGGCGTCTACCGGGCCGCCCTGCCCGCCACGTGGTCGGGCACCCTCACCGCCGCGCACGCCACCCTCGACCGCATCGACCTCGTCTACCTGCGGGTGTGGGACAACTCCGTGGACGCGAGCGGCCTCAACCAAGCCGACGTCGTCTACCTCGCTGGCACCCCGTCATCGACCCCCGTCGCGCCCACCCCCGCCGGAACGCAGATCTACCTGCCCTTGGCCACCATCAGCGTTCCCCACACCGGTGCCGGCTCGCCCTCGGTGTCCCTCGCCGTCCGACCCGTGACCGTCGCCCCCGGCGGCATTGTCCCCGACGCCGCGGCGAGCGGCATCTACGCCGGGCAGTACCGGGACAACGGCACCGGACTGCAGCGTTACGACGGCACCGCCTGGTCCGACGTCCAGCCGCAGGGCATCGGCAAGCTGCTCTTCGCCCGGAAGACTGCGGACACGGCCCGCTCGAACACGATCACAGCCACTGATGACCCCCATCTGTCCGTGCCGGTGGTCGCGAACGCCATCTACACCGTCGAGGGATTCATCGTCTACAACACCCCCAACGCGGCTGACTGGAAATACCAATTCGCCCTGCCGTCCGGTTCGACACAGCTGTGGGCGCCCTGGGGCCTGTCGGCCGAGGCGGACACCAGCGCCGTCGGCCCGATCCGCACCAGCACCTCGACCGGCGGCGCCACCCAGCTCGGCGTCAACTCCACCTCGAACGTCTCCGTCCGCCCCGTCGGGCTCTTCCGCATCGGCGCATCGTCGGGGAACTGCGTCGTGCAGTGGGCACAGGGCATCGCCAACGCCGGAGCGACCACCGTCGTCACGGACTCGTGGATCAAGCTGCAGCGAGTCGCCTGATGACCCCCGGCACCCCCTATGAGCTCGCCTGGTACGGCTGCGACCTGCGCACCGGGCAGATCGTCGAGGAACTGCGCGCGCTGAAGCCCACCGGCGCGCTCTCGCGGAAGCTCGGAGACTTCACGACCGCGAGCTTCGAGCTCGCCGTCGCCGGCGCCCCGCCCGGCTGGGAAGCCGCCACCGACGGAGGCCGGTCCCTGCTCGTCGCCGTCGACACCGCGGCGAACATGCCGGTCTGGGCCGGCATCGTGCTCACCCGCGACGGCGGATCCGCGAACACAGTCACGCTCCAAGCCGCCACGCCCGAGCGGTATCTCGACTCCCGGTACCCCGGAGATCAGACGCTGATCGGCGCCGACCAAGCAACCGTCATCACCTCACTGATCACCCCAGCCCTTACGCAGGGCCCGCCCTTCGTCATGGACGCGCCCGCCACCGGTTCGACGATGGACTTCCTCGTGCAGGACGGCGACGACAAGACGATCTTCTCGTGCCTGCAAGAGGTCATGGGCATGGACGGCGGCCCCGAGTGGACCGTCGACGTCGCATGGTCCGACGCCTCCCGCACCGGCTTCACCCTGCCCGTGCGCGTGCGCGCCACGATCGGCGCGCAGACCAACACGCCCGAGGGCACCTTCGACTTCCCCGGCTGCGTCAACACCTACCAGCTGTCCGAGTCCTACGAAGCCAGCAAGGGCGCCACCGTCGTCCAGGCCCGCGGGGAAGGTGAAGGCACATCCCGGCTGATGTCCGGTGTACACACCGCCGACGCCCTCATCGCCGGCGGCTGGCCGCGCTGGGTCTACCGCTTCACCCCGGCGACCGGCGTCACCGACCCCGTACAGCTCAACGCCCACGCCGCGAAGGCGCTCGCACTCATGCAGACCGGCGCCCGGATCTGGCAGGTCGAGGCCGTCGCCTCCCGCGCCCCGCGGCTGGGCTCCGACTGGTCCCTCGGCGACAGCGTCCGCATCGCCGTCACCACCTCCCCCCGCCACCCCACCGGCACTGACGTCGTGGCCCGCGCATGGGCATGGGAACTCGACGCCGACGCCGACCGCGTCCGCCCCATCCTCGTCGAGGAGAGCTGAATGCCCAGCGCCGGTGACCAGCTGCCCGGCGGCGCCAACGCCATGATGCGCCGCCTCGCCACCCTCGAACGCGAAGTGAAGGAACTCCGCGCCGCCCGCCGCCTCACCGCCTCGGCCATCAGCGGCGGCGACGGACTGACCGTCCGCAACGCCACCGGCGGGCCCAGCGTCCGCGTCACCGCCGACGCCGGCGGCATCGCCTTCCTCACCGCCCAGCAAGCCGCGATCCTCATCTCGTCCGGCCTCGCCGAAGAGGCCCAGCCCGGCATCGTCACCGCCTACGCCGACAGCGGCGGCGTGCCCTTCCCCGTCATGGTCCTGATGTGCCCGGACGTCGACGAAGGCGTCGCCTCCGTCGTCATGCAGGGCGGCACCCCGGGCGGCTCCGGCCCCATCTGGCAGGCCGCGGCGGGAAGCGCCACGCTCACCATCAACGAGACGGCCCTCGGCATCGTCCTCGCCGCCGCCGGCTTCACCTTCGACGCTTCCGGCGCCTACTTCACCGGCGAGGCGTGGACGGCCCTCACGCTCGCCAGCGGATGGACCGCCTTCGGCAGCACCTACCAGTCGCCGATCTTCATGAAGAAGCTCGACGGCATGGTGCAGCTCGCCGGGCTCATGGCCCCCGGCACCACCGCCAACGGAACCACGGTCGCCACGCTGCCCACCGGGTACCGGCCCGCCGCCGACCACGTGTTCAAGGTCAGCGCGGGCGCCGCCGGGGCTCACGCCGACGTCTACGTGCGCTCGTCGGGTGCCCTGCAGATCCAAAACACGGTCGGCACCATCGCTTGGCTCTCGCTCTCGGGCATCCGATTCCCGCTCTGAGCAGTCGACCCCTTTCCGGTTCCGGACAGAGGCCTACACCGCACCAATCTCCCTTGCGCGATAGAGAAGGCTGGACATGGGAATTTACGGACAGGACTGGGCGAGCTACCAGTCGTCGACGCCGAGCACGGCAGGGCTCGACTTCGTATTCGTCAAAGTGACCGAAGGTCTCTCCTACATCAACCCCAAGTGGGCGGCCCAGAGGGATCACGCGAAGTCGATCGGCCTGGTATGGGGTGCCTACCACTACCCGCACATGCGGAATTCTCCCGAAGCAGAGGCCGACTTCTTCCTCGGGCAGGTCAACTGGAAGCCCGGTGACCTCGTCGTTCTGGACTGGGAGGGGTACGACGACGCCAACAGGTCCGTTCCGCGCACCGCTCAGGCCGCTTACAAAGAGGAATGGCTGCGGTACGTGAAGAAGCGCCTTCCTTACAACGCGGTTGGGCTGTACGCGAATCTCGACTACTGGCGGAACGTCGACACGACGAGCTTCTTCGGTGATTTCTTGTGGATCGCCACGGCTGGACGTCCGGCAGGAAGCCCCGGCATCAGCGCCCCGTGGCTCTTCCATCAGTACAGCGATGCCGGTGTCGACCGCGACTACTGCCACATGCGCAGCAGAGAAGAACTCCGCGCGTGGACCATGTCCTTCCAGCCGAAGCCCCCTACCGCGCACCTCCTGGAGGAAGAGATGCTTTCGTACTTCCCCGTCCCCGCGAACACCGACTTCGACCTTCCCGTCGAGCCCGCTGGCACGGTCGCCTCGCCGCAGGGCGGCGCTCGCAACGGACCGCTGTGGATAGCGCTCGCGCCCCAAGGGGCGGACGGGCAGATCACGACGACGTTCCACACGGAAGGGGGAACGTGGGGCAGCCCGGGAAAGGCAAACCCGGTGACCCTGGGCGGCAGTAAGTACCTGATCTCCTTGCCCGACGGCCTCGGCATCGACAAGGTCCGCATCCGGTCCACAGTCCCGCTCTTCGGCTACCTCGTCGGCCGACAGGTCGCCTGAGCTCCATCCCCCAGTAGTCGCCCGTCGCCGGTGTCAGCCCCGGCGACCTGACGAACGGAAGATCCCGTGACCGATCAATCACGACGCACCGTGCGTACCGTCGTGCAGGCTCTCGTCGGCCTCGCCGCCGCACTCCCCGTGCTGCTCCCGACCCTCGGCGTACCGAAGACGGCGGCCGGCTACGGCGTCGTGCTTGCCGTGGCCGCTGGCGTCACACGCGCCATGTCCTCGCCGGTCCTGCAACGGTTCCTGCCCGCGTGGCTCCGCACCGAGCAGAGACCGGCGGACGGTGCCCCGTGACGTCATCCACCATGTCCGGTGAACCGGCGGCTGTTGCAGTCGAGTTGGAAAGACTTCGAGGCGCCGTCGACGTCGGTTTCGCCACGCTCAACGGGAGGCTCGATGTAGCTCTGCAGCGGCAGTCGACGATCGAGGCCGATGTTGCGGAACTTGGTCGCCGCGTGGACGCGTTGGAGCGGGGCCGTTGGCCTCTTCCTTCCTTGGCCGCCCTCGTTGGTCTCGTCGCTCTGCTGGTCAGCCTTTACCAAGCGGTGCGACCGTAGATGTTTGCAACACCCCTCGCCCCTTGCGCTGCGTTGCCGGCGCAAGGGGCTTCTTTCCGTTGGATCAGTTCACAGCTTCTTCGCCAGCGATTCGAATACCGGTGAATTTTCGAAGGGCTGGATTTCACCGAGCTTCATCCAGCCCCACGAGTAGTACGCCGTTCTTGCCGGCGTGTTCGCTGGGTCCACAAGGATGGTGGCTAGGCTCTCCCGGCGCCCTTCCAACAGGCTGTTGTGAAGAAGGCGGGCAATCCCCTGGCGCCTCCAAGGCGGACGCACCATGAGCTCGGAGATCGCGAATACCTGGCCTTGCTTGGTTTGCTCCCGGACCCCTTGCGGAACTTCACCCCGGAAGCCGCCCCACCAGGTGCCCGACGATGCAATGCCGAAGCCGAAGATGTAGCCGACCAACTCGTGGTCCTGGGTGGCCGAGACCAACTCAAACCCTGGGCGCTGCACGTATGCAGCAAGGCGATCCAGGAACGCCGCACGTGAACGAAAGGCACCGTCCAGCTTTTCTGCATAGGCCTCCTCGTACACGTCCGCGAGTTCGTCCCGACGTTCATCGGCTGCCCTGCCGTCGAGCCTGTTGAGGGACAGGTCCGTCATGCTTCCTCCAATCGCTACCCTGCGAGAGCCCTGGACTCTTCCAAGAAGTCACGGACCAAAGGAGCGCTCTTATGTGGCTCTACACTTTTCCGGAAGGCTGCGAGGCGAGCCGATGTGCGGGTCGAAGACACCTCAGCAAGCAACGGAAGGGCACGTCGGGCGACGTCACACGCGTCCCCCACTTGCCCTTGCTTGAGCTGTACTTCTGCGAGGACAACGGAATACCACGCAAGATTTCGCCCGTAGCGCGGATCCATATCCTGCAGGGTCTTCTCTGTCATCCGCTGGGCGACCTCGAAGTCACCCAGGTCGGCGTGACAGGTGGCTGCAAGCCCGTCAAGCTCGGCTTGCGAGTAGAAGTCGATCCATTTCGGATCTTCGTCTGACGGCCCGTGGTCGAAGGCGCGGTAGGCGCGGGTCAGAGCAGCTGTGCATTCCCTCTTGTCCCCGAGCCGCGACCAACCGCAGGCCTCTCTCAGCGCGAGCAAGGACATCAGCCTCGGAGGGACATGCCGAGCGCTGACGCGCTGCCCCATGCGGGCGAGCTCGACAGCGTCACGAGGCATCCCATTGCGGGCCGCAGCCATCGACATTTGGGCGTAGGCATGCACTTCGACCTCTGGGTCGTCGGCCATTCGTGCTTGATAAAGCGATTGGCCGTAGAAGCCCCAAGCGTCCACCGGTCGGTCAGCGTCGTAGCTAAGCCAACCGGTGAGAACGGCGAGGTCGCCATACGCTGAGCGCAGATGTTTGCCGGTGGTATCCGTGTACCGCGCCGTGTTGATAAGGCGGTTCAGAGCCCCTAGAGCTCGCTGCGCATCCACGCTCAGATTGTCGCCGCCCATACGCTCGTCGAGCTGCTTGAGCTGGCGCACCGTCCTTCGAACCGTCCTCACCTCTGCGGTTCCGATCTTGCGGGGCGTGCCACGCTCCGTGCAGAACCCCAGAGCGGCGAGGCCGAACGCGAACTGTCGCCGGTCCACTGCCTGCTCCTGGCCGTCGAGTTGATCCAACGCGACGACCGTACGCCGGGGACTGCGGCCGGTGGAAGGGGCAACCACGAACCCCAGCGCGTCCATGCTCTCTCCGGTGATGTCCGTCAAGACCCTCCGGTAGACGGACCGTGGGCACTTAACGTCGCCGTCTTCCCACGTGGCGATCACCCTGGAAGTGCACCCCGTGTTCTCGCCGAGCTCGGCCGCTCGGTTGTTGATGAGGGTGGCGAACTCGGAGCGGCTCATCTGGAAGCGTTCCACGCGGATGGCACGGACCTTCGCGTTGGGGATCTTTTTCTCAACCACCACGGCCCCCGGCTCTCCTGTGTCGTTGGCCCGACGGTAGCGCCGTTGGGTGCCATGAGGGTTCGGGATGCATGACAAAGTCCGGCTCGGTCGTGAACTTGCATCGAAGATGCATCACCGTGCCGTCGCTCATGCTCGTGCGCCGCTTCTACGGTCAGTGCCCTACCTGACCCCCAACTGACGCCGAGGTCATCCATGCACTCGACGACGACCGGCGGAGCCACTATCGCTGGCGCCCCTAAGCAGGCCCACACGCCTCCCCCTGAGTGGCTGATCGGGAGAGTGGTGGTCGACACCACGCGTAAGCAGGTGGGCAGAGTGATGGGCCACGTTGGGCCGAATTTCCAGCTGCGCCCCCTCAGGGGAGGACGCGAGTGGGAAGTCGCCACGCGGAACATCAAGGTGCTCCCCACCCAGTCGGGCTGCCCTCAGTGCGTCGGCATCAAGACAGCGCGGTCCCGAGCCCGAGCCGAGGGACGCACCAACGCGGTGCACCTGCTGACAGCAGCCCTCGGCCGCCACAACCGATCGGCACACTCGTGAGCACCGACGTCCTGCTCACCGCGCCCGTGCCCCCCACCGCCGGGCTGCTCTGCACGGTAATGGCCGCGGCGTGGGTCGAGGAGACCGACACCACGCCCCTCGGCTTTCTGCTTCTCTCGCACCCGCCCGCCCGCCGCCGCAACGAGGATCCTGGGACTATCGAACGAGGCATGCGCGGCCTCGGCGTAGCGCTCGGCGGACTGCGCCCCACCTTCGAGAAGGTCAAGCACACCGGCAACCGCATTGCCCTGCTCGGCAGCCTGAGCACTCGGGCTCTTCTCATGCTCGACAACAGCCCCCTCGTGTACCGGATCCCGCCGGCCCCTGCTGAGTGGATACGCCACGTCAGGGCCGGCGGCCCGGTCTGCATCATCCTTGGGCTGACCCCCGTTCCACCGCTCACCGACCACGAGCGGATCACCCGCTACGCCGGCGCCGTTGTCGCTTGGGACCGGGCACTCGTCGGGCTTTCAGGCGTCACCGACGCCCGTGCCTGGCGCAGGTCAGCGAGGCAGAGTGCCGCGCCGCCTTGCCATCGGGCCGACGAGCGCGTCGACCGTCGCAAGTTCGTCACCAGCTGGGCCGGCATCACGGACGTGCGTCAGCCGGAAGCGGGTGAGAGCCGGTGAACCTGCTCTTACGCCTGCTGCGCTGGCTCTGGCCCGACATCGAAGAGCCGCCGTTCATCCCCGCCCCCCGCACCCCGCCGTCCCCCGTGCCGCGACCGATGCCGGCGGCGCTGCCCTCGCGCTCGTGGGCCGAAGCGTGCGGACCGTTCTTTTCCCCGCCCGCCATGCCGCAGCCCTACCTGCCGGCTGCGGTGCGCAGGCACTATGCGCGCCTCGGGTGTGCCTGCAGCACCGCATGCGACCGCTGGAGGACAGCGGCGCGCGTCTCCTAGCCCCTGCCCCTTGATGAGGGTAGGTCACGGTCCCGCCCGGCTTCCCCTATGGCCGATGCCAGCCGGGCGGGATCCCACCGGCCAGCCGGTCTGCACCACTGCACGACGGCGCGGGGAAGGCCCCCGCACCGGCACGTGGGCACCAGGAAGGCAACCGATCATGACGGTAGTCACTGAACAGCCGCTCCTTCCGGTACAGCCGCAGTCCGTACAGCTCGAACTCACGACGATGTGCCCGGTCCGCTGCGCGATGTGCTTCGTCTCCGCCAGCCCGCAGGGCACGCACGGGACCATGACCCCGGCCGAATGGCGCGCCGTGATCGACGAGGCCGCAGCGCTCGACATCCCGCTCGTCCAGCTGCTGGGCGGCGAGCCGACGCTTCACCCGCACTGGGTCGAGCTCACGGAACACGCCTTGGCCCTCGGCCGCCGTGTCGAGGTGTACACCAGCCTGTACAAGATCCACGAGCGCTGGTGGGGCGTCCTCGGCCGCAAGGGCGTCTCCCTCGCCACCAGCTACCACAGCGACGACCCCGCCGAGCACGACCGAATCACCGGAAAGCCGGGCAGCCATCGGCGGACCCGGGCCAACATCGAGGAAGCCGTCCGCCGGGGCATTCCTCTGCGTGCCGGCGTCGTCGAAACGCTGCCCGGACAGCGCGTCGCCCAGGCCCGCGACGACCTCGTCGCCCTCGGCGTCACCAGGGTCCGCATCGACCGCAGCCGCGCCATCGGACGGGCCGCTACCGCGGCGACGCCCGACGCCTCCGAGCTGTGCGGACGCTGCGGCCGGGGCCAACTGGCCGTGCTGCCCGACGGCACCGTCGCGCCGTGCGTGATGAGCCGCTTCATGCCGGCCGGCTCCGTGAAGGGCGGCACGCTGGCCGAGATCCTCCACAGTCCGGCATGGCGGAGCACCGTGGACCGGGTGCCGGTGCGCGCGCAGGACCCGTGCGATCCGGACTGCAATCCGGGTCTGGATGGTTCGGACTGCGCTCCCGCCGAGCAGGAAGCATGCGATCCCGCGTACGCGGACATCCCCGACCAGCCCGACAAGAAGTGAGGCGGCGCCCGTGGACTGGAAACCGTATGCCGAGCGGCTGGCCGGCGAGGTCGCCGATCCCGTCTCACGCTGGCGCCCGCTCGTGGCACAAACCCAACGTCACGCCCTGGTGCCCCGATGGTGGGAACGCGCCCAGGGCGGCGGCTGGACGCTGCGCGACGGCGCCTCCGACCCCGAGAAGTGGCTGAGCACCGCCTACTCGGACCGCACGCTGGTGACCCGCATCGGCCCCCTGCACGCCGACCACGCCGAGCCGGGCCACACCACCACCGGCCCGGCGACCTCGTCCTCGACCCACCCCGCCCTGGTCGTCCAGATGTACCGGCACGGCCGGCTCGTGAAGGGGCTCGACCTGCTCGACGTCGGCACCGGATCGGGCTACGGCACCGCGCTCGTGGCCCAGCTGCTCGGCGAGAAGCACGTCACCGCGATCGACGTCGACTCCTACCTCGAAGCGGCGGCGACCGAGCGGCTCGACCGCATGGGCCTGCACCCGACCATCGTCACCGGCGACGCGACGGGCCCCTTGCCCGGGACGTACGACCGGATCGTGTCGATGGTGTCGGTGTGGCCCGTACCGCCGTCGTGGCTGGCCGCGCTCCGGCCGGGCGGACGCCTCGTCACCACGATCGCCAACACCTCGGCCATCCTCACCGCCTGGAAGACGGAGGACGGCCGGGCGGTCGGCAGGATCGAGCGGGACTGGGCCGGCTTCATGAGCACCCGGCACGGCGACGACTACCCCACCGGCCTCGCCGGCCGCCTCGACACCCTCGTCGACGCCGACGGCGAGCGCGTCACCGAAGGCAGGTACCCCGTGCTGAACCTCAGCGAAGCGTGGGAGCTGCGCTCCATGCTCGAACTCGCCACCCCGGGCGTGGAGACCCACTACCGCCAGAACGGGCGGCGCCGGACCGCGTGGCTGCTCCACGAGGACGGCTCATGGGCACGGGCGACGGCCGACTTCATCGCCCCGCCCATCGTCCACCAGACCGGCCCACGACACCTCTGGGACATCCTGGAACGCATCCGGCACCGCCAGAACGCCGAGGGGGGACTACCCCTCTACGGCAGCCACGCGGAGATCACGCCTGACGGCGTCGTGCATCTCTCCCGCAGCAACTGGACGGCCGAGATCAGCTGACCCCCACGGCGCCGCCCGCACGCATCCGCGCGTGTGGGCGGCTCCTCGCGCCGTCATTAGCGCCTGTCCGTCGACGAGCTGGTCGTCGAGGCATACGAAGCCGTTCAACGGGGAACTACCGAGAAAGCGCCTATGGCATATGCACCCCCCACGCGCCGGCGGCTGTGGCAGGCATCAACTCGCGCGAGGCATGCCGGTCCGCCCGGATGACGGAGTCACGGCCAGTCACGGCCCCGAGCCCCTGCACCCCGGACTCGGGGCCACGGCCATGTTCCCACCGGATCGCGCCAGGCCGACGATTCCCAGCCAAAGACAAGCCGAAAATAGGCCAAGCGCCTTGCCTGGTTTTGCTCGGCGACGACCTGCAAAGACGCACGTCAGCACATCGCTCAGGCACGCACACCTTCTAAGCGCTTGGCCGCAGGTTCGAGTCCTGCCGGGGGCGCTTTCCGCACGTCCTACGCCTCTCCCTCCGGGAGGGGCGTTTTTGCTGTTCGGGGGCCGTTCGGCGGGTGCTCTCCGGAGCGCCGGGCGCGGTCGGCGGCGGCGGGCGGCCCAGCGCTGCCCGTACGTCACGAACAGTGCCGGAGAGCACGGCTCTTGAGGCGCGCGCCGCGTTGCTCGGGCGGTCAGGTCCGCCGGTTGCTGCCGGTGTCGATGAGGATCTGCCGGGCCTGGGTGACGTTGTCGGCCCGTACGGCCCTGGCCATCGCGGCACGTGCCGCGTCGGGTGCCGCGTCGGGCGGGACCAGCAGCAGGGCGAAGTGATCGTTTTCGCCCCGGGTGATGAGAACCGTGTCATCACCGACCGGGAAGGAGTCGAGGCGGACCACCCGGTCGTCGATGACGAGCCGCGTCGGGAGCTCGTCCCAGGCGCTCGCGTCGAGGCCGACGCGTGTGATGGGGCCGAGGTGCTCGGTCAGAGC
>NZ_JBFAPH010000001.1:0-79736 GCF_040675635.1 Streptomyces sp. NPDC049577 | reverse complement strand
TCATGATCGTCCTGATGTCGGCCTCGCAGTTCTTCACCCAGCGCCAGCTGATGACGAAGAACGTCGACCTCACGGTGAAGACGCCGTTCATGCAGCAGCAGAAGATGCTGATGTACGTCTTCCCGATCATGTTCGCCGTCTTCGGCATCAACTTCCCGGTCGGTGTCCTGGTCTACTGGCTGACCACCAACGTGTGGACCCTGGGTCAGCAGATGTTCGTCATCCGGCGCAACCCGACCCCGGGCAGCCTCGCCTACCAGCAGCGCCAGGAGCGGCTGCGGGCCAAGGGCAAGCTCAAGGAGGACCCGGCCGAGGTCGAGGCCCGGAAGGCCGTCGAGGCCGCGCGTGCCGCCCGTCAGCAGCCGAAGCGGCAGACCAAGTCCAAGCGCCAGGTCACCGGCACGGGCCGGTCGCAGGCGCAGTCCTCCGACGGAACCGGGCAGAAGCCCTCCGGCGGAACCGGGCAGAAGCGCAAGGGCGGCCCACAGCAGCCCAAGCACCCCTCCAAGAAGTGACGAAGGACTCCACCGTGACGGACACACAGGGCCAGACGAGCGCGGCCGCCGCCGAGGGCACCGACACCCTCTCCCGCCTGGAGCAGGAGGGCGAGATCGCGGCCGACTACCTCGAAGGGCTGCTGGACATCGCCGACCTGGACGGCGACATCGACATGGACGTCGAGGCGGACCGTGCCTCGGTGTCGATCATCAGCGACTCCACCAGCCGCGACCTGCAGAAGCTCGTCGGCCGCGACGGTGAGGTGCTGGAGGCGCTCCAGGAGCTGACCCGGCTCGCGGTGAACCGGGAGACCGGCGACCGCAGCCGGCTGATGCTGGACATCGCGGGCTTCCGGGCCCGCAAGCGCGAGGAGCTCGCCAAGCTGGGCGCCCAGGCCGCCCAGGAGGCCAAGAGCACCGGCCAGCCGGTCCGGCTCGACCCGATGTCGCCCTTCGAGCGCAAGGTCGTGCACGACGCGGTGGCCGCCGCCGGCCTGCGCAGCGAGTCCGAGGGCGAGGAGCCGCAGCGACGCGTGGTCGTCCTCCCGGCCTGACCCTGTCCCACTTCCAGGTGCCCCCGGCCCCGTCTGCTCGCAGGCGGGGCCGAACCTTGTCAGCCTGCTACTCCAGCTACCCGCAATTTCAGCTCACTGTGTACGAGCTCACTGTGTACGGAAGGACGGTTCCCCGTGGAAGAGGCAGCGGAGCTCCCCCCGGCGCCACCGGAGGCACGGGCGGTTTTCGGTGACCGCTTTCCGGAAGCCGTCCGCTACGCGGAACTGCTCGCGGACGCGGGCGTCAAGCGCGGCCTGATCGGGCCCCGCGAGGTTCCCCGGCTGTGGGAGCGGCACCTGCTGAACTGCGCGGTGCTCTCCGAGGCCGTGGCGGAAGGCGTCTCCGTCTGCGATGTGGGCTCCGGCGCCGGCCTGCCCGGCATCCCGCTGGCCCTCTGCCGGCCGGACCTCCAGATCACGCTGCTGGAGCCGCTGCTGCGCCGTACGACCTTCCTCCAGGAGGTCGTCGAGCTGCTCGGCCTCGACCACGTCACGGTGGTGCGCGGACGGGCCGAGGAGATGCTCGGCAAGGTGCCGCCGGTGCATGTGGTCACCGCCCGGGCCGTGGCACCGCTGGACCGGCTGGCAGGCTGGGGGGTCCCGCTGCTGCGCCCCTACGGCGAGATGCTGGCCCTCAAGGGCGACACCGCCGAGGAGGAGATCCAGAGCGCCCGCGCCGCGCTGAGCCGGCTCGGCGTCGTGCGGACCTCCGTGCTCCAGGTCGGCGAGGGCGTCGTGGACCCGCTGTCCACCGTGGTGCGGGTGGAGGTCGGGGAGAGCCCCGGCGGCGTGCGGTTCGCCGCCAAGCGGGCGAAGGCGGCCCGGACCAGCCGGGCGCGCCGGCGTCGCTGACGCAGCCGGTGGTGGCAGGGCCACCGGAGCCGGGAGCGCTGCTCCATACAAGCTGCCAAAACTACGCATTTCGGAGTGTCGCAGCAGCTCGGCGGCAGCGTCCCGGCATCGTGTTTCACGTGAAACATCGCTCCCTGCTGCATGGAATCATCGGCCGCAGTCGCGCGGCGTCCGCGTCCCGCGACTGCAAGCCGGTCGAGAGCGTCAGTTCATCCACAGGAATCGTGGATTCCTCCACAGGAGAGCGGGCCTCGCTGGTTCACGACCCCGAAAGCATGGCAGTCTCTGTTCATCGCGAGCCTGCTGTTGAGGAGAGTGAATCCTTGCGGTCCGACGCCAATACCGCGGGGCCGATGACCGACCCGGTCCCCGGTCCCCGCCCCGCCGACTCCGATCCGGTGACCGTCCACGGTCCACTGATCGGCGCGGAGGTCGTTTCACATGAAACACGGCCTTCGATGCCGCGGCCGGATCAGACCCGGGTCATGGTGGTCGCCAATCAGAAGGGCGGAGTCGGCAAGACCACGACCACCGTCAATCTGGCGGCGTCCCTGGCGCTGCACGGCAACCGCGTTCTCGTCATCGACCTGGATCCGCAGGGCAACGCCTCCACCGCACTGGGCATCGACCACCACGCCGATGTGCCCTCGATCTACGACGTCCTGGTGGACAGCAAGCAGCTCTCCGAGGTCGTGCAGCCGGTACGGGACGTCGAGGGACTCTTCTGTGCCCCGGCGACCATCGATCTGGCGGGCGCCGAGATCGAGCTGGTCTCCCTGGTCGCGCGTGAGAGCCGGCTGGACCGCGCCATCAAGGCCTATGAGCAGCCGCTCGACTACATCCTCATCGACTGCCCGCCCTCGCTGGGCCTGCTGACGGTCAACGCCCTGGTGGCCAGTGCCGAGGTGTTGATCCCGATCCAGTGCGAGTACTACGCGCTGGAGGGCCTCGGACAGCTGCTGCGCAACGTCGAGCTGGTGCGGGGGCACCTCAACCCCAAGCTCCATGTGTCGACGATCCTGCTCACCATGTACGACGGGCGGACCAGGCTCGCCTCGCAGGTCGCCGACGAGGTACGCAGCCACTTCGGGCAGGAGGTGCTGCGGACCAGCATTCCGCGCTCGGTCCGTATCTCCGAGGCGCCCAGCTACGGCCAGACGGTGCTCACCTACGATCCGAGCTCCAGCGGCGCCCTCTCCTATCTGGAGGCCGCACGGGAGATCGCACTGCGGGGGATCGGTGTGCACTACGACGGCAGCAGGGCCCATACGGTGGGCCACCAGCAACAGCATGACCAGCACAGCATGTCGGAGGGGCTTCAGTGAGTGAGCGACGTAGAGGACTGGGCCGTGGGCTCGGTGCCCTGATCCCGGCCGCGCCGACGGGGTCGGAGACGGGCGCACCGACCGTAGGGTCCGGTGCCACGTCCCCCACAGCGGTACCGCTTCTGACACCGGAGCGAGGCGTTGCCGCGGCCAAGGTGACCACCCTCCCCGTCGAGAAGACCTCTGTTTCACGTGAAACCGAGGACCATGACCTCCCGGAGCGTTCGGAGAGCGACGCCGCGCCCCCTTCGGGCGTGGCCGGCGCCCACTTCGCCGAGTTGCCTCTCGACGCCATCACGCCCAACCCGCGTCAGCCCCGAGATGTTTTCGACCAGGATGCTCTCGACGAGCTGGTCACCTCCATCCGCGAAGTCGGTCTGCTCCAGCCGGTCGTCGTCCGGCAGCTGGCACCGGAGCGCTACGAACTCATCATGGGCGAGCGCCGCTGGCGTGCCTGTCGTGAGGCCGGGCTGGAGCGCATCCCCGCCATCGTCCGGGCCACGGAAGACGAGAAGCTCCTCCTCGACGCGCTGCTGGAGAACCTGCACCGGGCTCAGCTGAACCCGCTGGAGGAGGCGGCCGCCTACGACCAGCTGCTCAAGGACTTCAACTGCACGCACGACGAGCTCGCCGATCGCATCGGCCGCTCCCGTCCGCAGGTTTCCAACACGCTGCGTCTGCTGAAGCTGTCGCCTGCGGTGCAGCGGCGGGTCGCTGCCGGAGTGCTCTCCGCGGGCCATGCCCGGGCGCTGCTCTCGGTCGATGACTCCGAGGAGCAGGACCGGCTGGCCAAGCGGATCGTGGCCGAGGGACTGTCGGTGCGCGCGGTGGAAGAGATCGTGACGCTGATGGGCTCGCGCTCGAAGGGCTCGACCAAGCCCAAGGGCCCGCGCGCCGGCGGTCGGGTGTCCCCGGCGCTCACCGATCTCGCCACGCGGCTGTCGGACCGCTTCGAGACCAGGGTGAAGGTCGACCTGGGCCAGAAGAAGGGCAAGATCGTCGTCGAGTTCGCCTCGATGGAGGATCTGGAGCGCATCCTGACCACGCTTGCCCCGGGCGAGGGGCGCGTTCTGGAGCAGAAGCTCTCCGCCGCTGACGCGGAGGACGCAGGCTAAAGCTCAGGGCCTTTCAGTCAGAGGTCTCCACTCAGAGGTTTTCACTCAGAGCCTTTCGCGCAGGCGGCGCAGGGGCGGGTTGTGTTTCACGTGGAACACAACCCGCCCTTTGCCTTTCCCGGCTGTCGGCCCAAACGGCCTGCGGATACGATGCGTTGAGGTATGGCACATCCACGGTGGACGTTGTTCGCGGAGGGGCGGGGCCATGCGATCGGTGAGCCGGACCGGACTGGTGGCGACAGGCTTGGGCCTGGGGGCTGTCGGCGGATTCGTCGGCAGTCTCCTTCGGGAACGCAGCGCTCTGAGCGCCGCCCGGGGCGCGGCACGCGACGAGAGTGAGGAACTGGCTGCATGGGGCGTCGGCTCGTACCGCTCACGCTGGACAACCTCCCGGACCTGCCCAAGCGCTGTCGCGCCTGTGTCTTCTGGGAGCTCGACCCGGTCAACGGAGAGGCCGCGCTGAGGGGCGGGCGCCCCGAGCTCGAGAAGGAGGCCTGGATCTCCGCGGTCCTGCTGGAGTGGGGCTCGTGCGGTCGGGTGGTCTATGTCGATGACATCCCGGTGGGCTTTGTGCTCTACGCGCCGCCGGCTTATGTGCCTCGTTCGACGGCCTTCCCCACCAGCCCGGTCTCGGCCGATGCCGTGCAGCTGACGACCGCCTGGCTGATGCCCGAGTATCAGGGGCAAGGGCTGGGGCGGGTCATGGTGCAGACGGTGGCCAAGGACGTGCTGAGGCGGGGATTCAAGGCCATCGAGGCGTTCGGTGACGCCCGCTGGAAGGAACCCGCGTGTGTGCTGCCCGCCGATCATCTGCTGGCGGTGGGCTTCAAGACGGTACGGCCGCACCCGCGCTATCCGCGGTTGCGGTTGGAGCTGCGGTCCGCGCTGTCGTGGAAGGAAGACGTGGAGCTGGCGCTGGACCGGCTGCTCGGCGCCGTGCAGAAGGAGCCGGCGCTGCGGCCGCTATAACGCCGGCCGCTCTATCGCCGGCCGCTGTCACACGGTCGCTGTTTCACGTGAAACGGGGTTCCACGTGAAACGGGCCCGCCCCTCGGATCGAGGAGCGGGCCCGCTTGGCTGCCGGACGTGGTCAGCCGATGATCACTTGCCGGCCAGGAACGGGTCCAGCTCGCGCTCGAGGGCGGCCTTCGGCTTGGCGCCCACGATGGTCTGCACTACCTCGCCACCCTGGTAGACGTTGAGCGTCGGGATCGACATCACGCCGTACTTCGCGGCGGTCGCCGGGTTCTGGTCGATGTTCAGCTTGACGATCTCGATCTTGTCGCCGTGCTCGGCGGCGATCGCCTCCAGGGAGGGGGCGATCTGGCGGCACGGGCCGCACCACTCGGCCCAGAAGTCAACGAGGACGGGCTTGTCGCTCTTGAGGACGTCCTCGTCGAAGGAAGCGTCGGTCACGGCCTTGAGAGCCATTGAGGTCTCCTTGGATCTTTTCTGCGGGTGGGGGGAGATCAGAGGGCGCTGATCAGGGAGTCTTCTCGGGCTCCCGGACGCCCTCGCCGTCGGAGAGCGCGGCGAGGTAGCGCTCGGCGTCCAGCGCGGCCGAGCAGCCGGTGCCGGCAGCGGTGATGGCCTGTCGGTAGGTGTGGTCCACGACGTCGCCCGCGGCGAAGACACCGGTCAGGTTGGTGCGGGTCGAGGGGGCGTCGACCTTCAGGTAGCCCTCCTCGTCCAGCTCCAGCTGGCCCTTGAACAGCTCGGTGCGGGGGTCGTGACCGATGGCGATGAAGAGGCCGGTCACCGGGAGCTCCGAGGTCTCGCCGGTCTTGACGTTGCGCAGGGTGAGACCGGAGAGCTTGTTCTCGCCGTGGAGCTCGGCGACCTCGCTGTCCCAGACGAAGGAGACCTTCGGGTCGGCGAAGGCGCGCTCCTGCATGGCCTTGCTGGCGCGCAGGGTGTCGCGGCGGTGGACCACGGTGACGGACTTGGCGAAGCGCGAGAGGAAGGTGGCCTCCTCCATCGCGGTGTCGCCACCACCGATCACGGCGATGTCCTGGTCCTTGAAGAAGAAGCCGTCGCACGTGGCGCACCACGACACGCCGCGGCCGGAGAGCTCGTCCTCGCGGGGCAGCCCGAGCTTGCGGTGCTGGGAGCCGGTGGCCACGATCACGGCCTTGGCGCGGTGCACGGTGCCGGCGGAGTCGGTGACGGTCTTGATCTCGTCGCTGAGGTCGACAGCGGCGACGTCGTCCGGAATGAGCTCGGCGCCGAAGCGCTCGGCCTGGGCCCGCATGTTGTCCATCAGGTCGGGGCCCATGATCCCGTCGCGGAAGCCGGGGAAGTTCTCCACGTCGGTGGTGTTCATCAGCGCACCACCGGCGGTCACGGCGCCCTCGAAGACCAGCGGCTTCAGGGACGCGCGGGCGGTGTACAGCGCGGCCGTATAGCCCGCGGGCCCGGAGCCAATGATGATCACGTTGCGGACGTCGCTCACGGGTGTCTTCCTTGTCTCTGCCGACTGCTGTCTGGTCCTTGCTGGGTCTCACCCCACCCAACGGATCCTACGGGGCGAGCATTCCCCAAGGAGACGACAGCCCGGAGCCGGGGCCGCTCAGTCGCGCCGCAGCGTCCGGTTCAGCAGCACCTTCCCACGCGGGGCTGAGGTATCGGCGTCACAGGCCGACGACACGACGTACGCGTCGACGAGAGTGGTGTCACCTGGGTGCGGCAGGACGATGAGGAAGGCGTCCTTTCCGTCATAGGTCTCCGGACGGGCAGCCAGTTCGTTGTCCGTCCGGCCGATGCCCTCCCGTACACAGACGGGTGGTGTGGTGCCGACGTCGCGCAGCATCGTCTCGGGAGAGTTCTGGGCGCTCTTCCCGCGCGGTTCATTGGGCTTCGCCGTCCGCAGCAGATCCCGGACGTTGGTGGCCAGATCACCGGAGGCGAAGCCGGACGCTGTCCGGCTCGTCCCCGGCGCGGGTGGTCCGGCGTGGGTGTCCCGGTCGCTGCCGCCCGGAAGGAAGAGGCTTCCCACGCCGATGACCGCCGCCGCACAGGCGGTGCCCAGCAGCGCCCTGGACCAGCGCCGAGGACGCCGGGCGGGCTTCTGCCGGCCCGGCCCGGTGGCGGCGCGAGGACGCCCTGCGGGCCGGCTCGGCCCGCCGCCCTGGGCCGTCGGCCCTGCGGTGGTGGTTTCACGTGAAACAGGGGGCTGGGTCAGGGTGCCGGTCGCCGCTTCCCGGGAGTCAGCCGTTTCACGTGAAACGTCGTCGGTGGTGAGCGGCGCGCTCGCGAGCGGTGTGGTCGCGTCGAGCAGCGCCTCGGCGGCGAGCGCGGCATCGATCCGCTCGGCGACATCGACCGGCATCCGGGCCGGGCCGGGCAGGGTGCCGAGGAGCCCCCGGATCTCGTCCAGGGAGCTGCGGACGTCCTCGCACAGCGCGCAATCCGCCAGGTGCTCCCGCACATGCACGGAGCGTGCGGGGGACAGCACACCCTCGGTGAGTGCGGAGATCTCCGCGACCTCCGGGTGCTCATCCGTGCCGGTCGTCGAAGTCACGCTCGCCCACCTCCGCCCTTCACTGGGTCCGTGTCACTCTGTTCTGCCGGTGGTGGGACGGACGTCCCCTGCGACCGGTTCCTTTCCCTGTCAAGAGCGGGGCTACCCCTGCCATCCGGGCGCAGATGGGTGAGCAACGGCAGCAATCGGGCACGGCCCCGTGCACATCTGCTCTTCACGGTGCCCGTCGGCACGTCCAGCACCTTGGCGGCCTCGGCGACGGGGTAGCCCTGCATGTCGACCAGCACCAGGGCCGCCCGCTGGTCCGGCGGCAGCGTGGCCAGGGCCTTGAGGAGCTCGCGGTGCAGGTCTCCGCGCTCGGCCGGGGCGGCCGCGGACTCATGGGGTTCGAGGAGCTGTTCCAGCCGCTCGGTCTCGGCGAGCGGTGCGGTCCGCCGGGACGCCGCCTTGCGGGCCCGGTCCAGGCAGGCGTTCACGGTGATGCGGTGCAGCCATGTGGTGACGGCGGACTGCCCACGGAAGGTGTGCGCGGCCCGGTACGCGGAGACCAGCGCGTCCTGGACGGCGTCGGCGGCCTCCTCCCGGTCCCCGAGCGTCCGCAGCGCCACCGCCCAGAGCCGGTCGCGGTGGCGCCGGACTATCTCGCCGAAGGCATCGGGGTCACCCTCGACGTGCAACCCGAGAAGCTCGGCGTCGCTCGCGGCGCGCCGTGTGGCGTCGTCCAACGTCGAGCCTCCCCCTTGTGCCCCGACCGCGCGTCAGCTGGTCACCTTGATCTCGGAGACCTTGCCCCGATACTCGCCGTTGGTCAATGGCAGCTTGGTCAGCCAGACCAGAACGTAGCGCGCCTCCAGGGGCTTGTCCGGCTTCAGCGAGACGTCCTTGCCCGAGCCCGAGGCGACCTTCTGGTAGCTGTCGAGCGACTTCGGCATGGTCGAGGAGTCGGACGTGGCCGCCCGCAGCTCCACCGACGTCCTGCCGGCGAAGGTGACCTTGACGTTGCCGACCGGCTGCTTCTTGCCGAGGTCCAGGATGAGGCCGACGCCTTCCTTCAGGGACCCGAAGCTGGCGTTGGTGTAGGAGTCCGTCGTCCAGGACGTCGAGGGGTCGTCGTCGATGGCCTTGGCGATGTCGCGGCTCTTCTCGGAGCCGTCGCCCAGCGGGTCGAAGTCCTGGACGTCCGTGATGTGGATGGGATGGCTGACGACCTTCTGTGCCGTCCCGTCGTCCGTCGACTGCGTGGTCCGCGGGTTGTCCGATTCGCCGTCCTTGAGCAGGGCGTCCGCGAGCTGCCAGCTGCCCAGGCCGAGGGCGGCGATGAGCAGGGCGGAGACGCTCCACTTCAGCGCCCGGCCCGCGCCGCTCTGCAGCGGGGGCGGCGGGGGAACCGGCGCCGGCTGGGCGGGGTGAACGTTGCGCACCGACGCCGGGCCGTAGCCACCGGCCGGGTAGCCGGTGCGCGGGTACGGCGACGGCGGTGTGAAGGAGGGCTCCGGCGGGCGGATGCGCGGCATGGCCGCGACCGCCTTGGCCAGCTCCTCCGGCGTGGTGCACGGCTGTTCCTGCCGTGAGGCGGTCGCGCCGTCGTTGACCAGCGCCCGCATGGCCAGCTCCGACAGACCCCGGTGCACCCCCGCCCGCACCTGGTCGGGGGCGATGAGGCCGACGCCCTTGGGCAGGCCGGACAGCCCATACGCGTTGTTCTCGTACGGCCAGCGCTGGGTGAGCGCGGCGTAGAGGAGGGCGCCGATGGCCTCGGTGTCGGTGCGCTGGGGCTGCTCGGAGGTGATGCCCCGCAGGGCGGCCATGACGGCGAGGCCGCGAATGCGGTACTGCCCGGTCTCGGTGCGGAGCACGGAGCCCGGGTTGAGGCGCAGATGGGCGAGACCCTCGCGGTGGGCGGCGGCCATGGCCTGGGAGACCTGGCTCACGAGCTGGTAGGCGTCGTGGGGTTCGAGCGGGCCGGCGTTGAGGAGCGGGGTGAGCTCGGTGGCGTCGGGAAGCCACTCGTGGACGACGTAGACGAGTTCGTCCTCCTCGACCGCGTCGAGGACCTGGACGAAGCGCGGATCACCGAGCAGGGCGGCGGAGCGGGCGGCGGCCAGCACGGGCCGGGCCCGGGGGTGGTCGGCGGGCAGCACATGGACGCCCACGGCACGACGGAGCTTCTCGTCGACCGCACGCCAGCTGCTGAATCCCTCCAGACGGGTGACGCACTCCTCCAGCCGGTACCTTCTGGCGAGTTTGTGGCCGCTGTGCAACTCGGGCGGCTGTGCGTCGCGCGCGGCTCCACCGCTCTCCGCGCGCTTCTTCTGCTGGTGCGTGCCGGCCTTGTCGTCGGCCTCCGCCCCGTCGGTCGTGGCCTGGCCCGCCTTGGCGGTCAGCGGCTGGTCACCGCTGTTGTCGGCCACGTCGACGGCAGCCGTGCTCCGTTCCGCCACCGTCGTTCCTGCCTCCCCATCCGTTGCACGCTGTCCACAGCCAAGACAATTGTGCCCACAGTCCGGCGCTATGCACGACACGCGGCGGCGGGCGAAGGTTGTGCTCCGGTCAGCGACCGAGACGGCCCCGAACCATACCGACCATGGCGGTCAACTCCTCGATCCGCATCCGCTTGGCGGCGATGTAGAAGACCGCGATCAGGATGAGACCGCCACCTGCCAGCGCGGCGAGCGATCCGGGAACGCCCCTGCCCAGAACCTGACCGATTCCGTAGGCGACGGCGCCGCCGATGAGGGCGGCGGGGATGCAGGCGCCGATCAGACGGGCGTAGGTGCGGACCACACGCGAGCCGTCCAGATCGCCGCCCAGGCGGGTACGCAGCCTGCTCCACGCGATACCCACGCCGACCGCGTAGGCGAGGCCGTAGGAGGCTGCCATGCCGGCGACGGCCCAGCGGGAGGGGAACAGCAGGTAGCTGAGGCCGGAGGCGGCCGCGTTGACGGCGGCGACGATGACGGTGTTGTAGAAGGGGGTGCGCGTGTCCTCATAGGCGTAGAAGCCGCGGAGGATGACGTACTGCGCGGAGTACGGGATCAGACCGAGGCCGAAGGCCATCAGGACGAAACCGATGTTGGTGGCGCCGTTCACGCCCGAGCCGGCGGAGAACATCAGGGTGGACATCGGCACGCCGAGCGCCAGGAAGGCGAAGGCACACGGCACGATCGCGACGGCCGAGGTGCGCAGACCGTGGGAGAGGTCGTCGCGGACGGCCGAGACGTCCCCGTCGTGCGCGGCGCGCGAGATCCGGGGCAGGACGGCGGTCATCACCGAGACGGTGATGATGGCCTGCGGCATCTGCCAGAGCTGGAGGGCGTAGTTGTAGGCGGCGATGCCCGTGCCCTCGTGGCCGCCCTTCTCCGCCAGGGCCCCCGCCTTGGTGGCGAGCTGGGTCACCACGACCAGGCCGACCTGGTTGGCGAGGACGAAGAAGAAGGTCCACTTGGCCAGGCCCGCGGCCTTGCCGAGGCCCTGCCCGCGCCAGTCGAAGCGCGGACGGATCCGGAAGCCGGCGTCCCGCAGGTAGGGGAGCATGGACAGGGCCTGGACGACGAGTCCGAGCAGCGTACCGATGCCGAGCAGCCGGATGCCCTCCGGCGTGATGGTGGCGGCGCTGACCTTGCTGTCGGTGAAGGGGCCGAAGGCCCAGATGAAGGCGCCGAAAGTGGCGATGATGATGATGTTGTTGAGGACCGGGGTCCACATCATCGCGCCGAAGCGGCCCCGGGCGTTGAGGATCTGGCCCAGGACGACGTGCACGCCCATGAAGAACATGGTCGGCAGGCAGTAGCGGGCGAAGGCGACCGCCACGTCCATCCGTGCCGGATCGTCGGCGATGGTCGGCGACATCATCCGGATGAAGAGCGGAGCTCCCAGCACACAGACGGTGGTGACGCCGGCCAGCAGGACGACGACAAGGGTGAGGAGCCGGTTGGCGTAGGCCTCGCCGCCGTCCTCGTCGTTCTTCATCGAGCGCACGAGCTGCGGGATGAACACCGCGTTCAGCGCGCCACCGCCGACGAGGATGTAGATCATCGTCGGGAGGGTGTTGGCGACCTGGTAGTCGTCGTTGAGCGTGCCGACGCCGATCGCGGCGGCCATCACCAGGTTCCGCCCGAATCCCAGGACGCGGGAGACCATCGTCCCCGCCGCCATCACCGCGCTGGACTTCAGCAGGCTCGCAGCCCGGCCGCCCTTGGCCGCCTCGGCGGGAGCCGCCGGCTCGGCCTCGGGCTCGGGCTCCGAGAGCGGTTCGGCCGGGGGCACCTGCGGCGGGGTGGGCAGGGGGCTGTACTGGCCGGGCGCCGGGATCTGCTGCCCCTGCTGTCCTTGCGGACGCGACGGCTCGTACGGCTGCTGCTGGTCGCGGTACAGGTGTGCGAAGGCGTCGTTGGGGCCGCGTTCGCCCTCGAATCCGCTCACGCCGGGAAATTCGGCCGCCGGCTCGTCGTCGTACGGGCCGGGAGCCTGCCCCGCACGGGGCGCCGGCGCCGGAGCCGGCGCGGGGGCCGGGGTCCAGGCGCGGGGCCGCTGGGGCGGCGTGGGCTGGTCGTAGCGGGCGTCCGGGCCCGGTGCGGGCATGGCCTGTGTGCGCTCGCCGTACGGGTCCGCCATGGGCATGGCCTGTGTGCGCTCGCCGTACGGGTCCGCCATGGGCATCGCCTGGGTGCGCTCGCCGTACGGGTCGGGCGCGGGCATGGCCTGCGTCCGTTCGCCGTACGGATCGGCGGCGTACGCGTCGCGCAGATAGGGGTCCTGCGCGTACGGGCCCTGCTGCGAGGGGTCCGGGGCAGGCTGGTCCGGCCCGCCGGGCGGGTAGTGGCCCGGCTGCTCACCGCCCGCGCCCCGACCGCGGTCACCGTCGTACGGCGCGTTCATCGCTACCCCACCTCATCGTCCGCGGCCGACCGGCCCCACAACACGTCAACGTTCCACTTTCTCACCTGGGCCGGGCGGGCCACCGTTTTGCGTTCCGGTGTCCGTGGCCGGATCACCGGGCTGCCCGGGCCCGCCGTCCTGCGGCCCGTCGTCCTCGCCGGAGCCGTTTCCGCCGGAGTCGCCGCCGGAACCGCTCCCGCTGTCGCTCTCCGGCCCGTCGCCGGCGGGGCCACGCGCGGCGGCCCGCTTGCGCTGAAGGTAGATCCGCAGACCTGCGAGGACCAGCAGCAGCACGCCACCGGCGATGACGAGCAGCACCATAGGCGTGATGGACGTGACATGCACAGTGAAGGTCATCGAGTCGCCGTACTGCTGCCCGTCGGCCGTGTAGAGACGGGCCGTGACCTGGACCGGGCCGTTGGCGTTGGCCCGCGTCTCGAACTTCACCGACGGCCGTTGGCCGCCCTCGACGTGGACCGGCTGCTCGTCCTCGATCTTCAGACGGTTCGGCTGGCTGGACTCCAGGACGAGCTTCAGTCCCTGGACGCCCTGCAGCAGGTTGTTCTGCACGGTCACCGGGATCGTCGCGCTGCGACCGGACAGCGTCACGTCGGACTTCTTCACCAGCTGGACCTGGCGCGTGAGCGTGTACAGGTACGACTGCACGGACTCGCGGAAGGCCGCGGCGCCCTGGGGGTCGCCCCGCCAGGAGGTGGACAACTCCCGCATGATCGCGCTGCCGAACGGGGTGACGACGCGGTCCTGGGAGGTCAGGATGACCTTGAAGTTGTCCAGGGTGGTCTGGGTCTTCTGGATCTCCTGGAAGGCCTGGGTGCTCAGCTCCTGCGTGCGCAGCGAGTCCGGGTAGGAGCCGGGACCGGGCACCTGCTGGTTCGCGGCCGGATCCGGAGTGGCCTTGGCGGCCTCCCCCAGGTCCAGCGGCTGGGTCCAGCGGCCGTCCGACAGGGCCTTGAGCGCGGCCGCCATGGCCTGGGCCTGGCTCGTGGTGGGCATGCGCTGCGGGGCGACGACGATGCTGCGCTCGTTCTCGGGCGCCTGCTTGTTCACCTCCAGGCTCTGGGCGAGGAAGCGCTGCACGGCGAGCGAGGAGTCGCCCGCACGGATCAGGTCGCCCTGGAAGGCCGTGGAGAGCCGGTAGTCGGCGACGACGGCCGTGTTGCCGCCGCCGATCTGGCGGGCGGCCGTGGGGGCGTACGACGGGCTGCCGGCCTCACGGAGGCTGTCGCTGCGGGCGATGACGTTGTGGGCGCCGGCGGAGGTCGCGACGTCCACGATCGAGGAGTCGACGGCTCCGTCGACGGGCCAGGCGAAGTCTGTGCGCGGCTTCACGCCCAGGATCGTGTCCACGGTGGTCGAGGCGAGCTCCGTGGCCGACTGGAGGTGGCTCAGGGCGCCCGAGACGTCCTTGCCGCTGTGGGCCAGCGAGGCGAGGTCGGGGTCGGCGAACGGCAGGGCGACGACCTGATGGCCGGCGACCGCGTCCTGGAGCTGCTTGAGCCACTGCTTGGCCACCGCCTGGCCGTGACCGGGCGTGCTCTTCCCGTCCGGTCCGGCGATGCCGTAGCTCTTGGTCATCGCCTCGACCGTCGCCAGCAGGTCCGGATCGATCACCCAGGTGATCGGCAGGTCCTTGCCCAGCGCGACGAGCTGCTGCAGCCGGCCGCCCGGCGCCAGCTCGGCCGCGAGGGCGTCGTTCGGGAAGACCGGCGTCTGCTGCCGGTCGGACTCGGTGCGCGCGGTGAGGTGGGTGGCGGAGATCAGCGGCCACAGGAAGGTCAGCCGGGTCTTCTTGCCCTCGACCGGCGACGGCTGCCAGGGCAGCAGCGTCCGCTGGATGCCCAGCACCCGCTCGTACTGCTGGTCGGAGGACTGCCCGGAGAGCGTCACGCCGAGCTGGTAGACGCCGTCCTTGCCGAGGTCCAGGTCCTTCGCGGGAAGGGACAGGGAGAAGTCCCGGCTCACCCCCGGAGCCAGCTTGTCGATCTTCTGGATGTGGTTTCCGCCGACCTCGGACCCGTCCGAGCCCTGGGAGAAGCTCTTCCGGTTGCCGATGTCGTCCGCGTCACTGCGCGTCGTGATCTGCTGGCCGACCCGCAGGCCCACGTGCGCGCCGAAGATCGTCGACTTGGTGTTGTTGGTGACGGTGCCCGAGACGGTGAGCGTGTCGTTCTGCGTCGGCGCGACGGGCGTCAGCGTGTCGATGGAGATCGCGACCGAGCGGGCACTCGCTGCGTCCGCACTCGCCGCGTCCGCGCGCGCCGCAGGGGCGGCGGGCAGCTGGACCAGGCCCAGAACGATCAGCAGGGCGACCAGCACGGCTGTGACGTGCCGGGACCACCGGCAGGCAGGAGCGGATCTCGTCCCCTGGAACTCTGCCGCCTCGGCCACGCGCTCGCCCGTCCCTCGTCGTCGTCAGTGGTCGTCGGATGGTGCGTCCACGAATGGTAACGAGGCCCGCTGTGGCGAAGTGCTGCGGACCGCACTACAAGATCGCCGCCGCAGCCCGTTGTCCGTGCTGCGCCTGGTTTGTGTGGCCTGATGTGAAGCGCCCCATAATCGGAGAGGCTCACACGCGCGCGGCCACGTACCCTGTTCTGTTGTGCCGAATGCCAACAGTGACAGCCCCACCCCGCCGTCGACGAACGAGCTCAGCCAGGCGCAGCGCCGGGCCGTGAGCGAGCTGCTGCGGGTGTCCCCCGTAGCCGACGATCTCGCCTGCCGATTCCAGGAGGCCGGCTTCACGCTGGCGCTGGTCGGCGGGTCCGTGCGGGATGCCTTGCTGGGCCGGCTCGGCAACGATCTCGACTTCACCACGGACGCCCGCCCGGAGGACGTGCTCAAGATCGTCCGGGGCTGGGCGGACGCCGTCTGGGAGGTCGGCATCGCCTTCGGGACCGTGGGTCTCCGCAAGTCCGATTTCGACATTGAGATCACGACATACCGCTCGGAAGCGTATGACCGCACCTCGCGGAAGCCGGAGGTCTCCTACGGCGACACCATCGAGGAGGACCTGGTCCGTCGCGACTTCACCGTGAACGCGATGGCCGTCGTTCTGCCGCAGAAGGAGTTCGTCGACCCGCACAACGGCCTGGAGGACCTGGCCGCGCGCGTGCTGCGCACCCCCGGCACCCCCGAGGACTCCTTCTCGGACGACCCGCTGCGCATGATGCGCGCCGCGCGGTTCGCCGCACAGCTCGACTTCGAGGTCGCTCCCGAGGTCATCGAGGCGATGCGGGAGATGGCCGGCCGTCTGGAGATCGTCTCCGCCGAGCGCGTCCGGGACGAGCTGAACAAGCTGATCCTCTCCGACCACCCCCGCAAGGGCCTGAGCCTGATGGTCGTCACCGGGCTTGCCCAGCTCGTGCTGCCCGAGCTGCCCGCGCTGCGTCTGGAGCGCGACGAGCACCACCGGCACAAGGACGTCTACGAGCACACGCTGACCGTGCTGGAGCAGGCCATCGACCTGGAAGCGCCCCGCGACCAGCCGGGCGGCGGCCCCGACCTGGTGCTGCGCCTGGCCGCGCTGCTGCACGACATCGGCAAGCCGAGGACGCGGCGCTTCGAGAAGGACGGCCGGGTCTCCTTCCACCACCACGAGGTGGTCGGCGCGAAGATGACCAAGTCGCGGATGACCAAGCTCAAGTACTCCAACGAGCTGGTCAAGGACGTCTCGAAGCTGGTCGAGCTGCATCTGCGCTTCCACGGCTACGGCACGGGAGAGTGGACCGACTCGGCCGTGCGCCGTTATGTGCGCGACGCCGGGCATCTGCTGGACCGGCTGCACAAGCTGACCCGTTCCGACTGCACCACCCGGAACAGGCGGAAGGCGCAGGCGCTCTCCCGTGCCTACGACGGGCTGGAGGAGCGCATCGCGCGTCTCCAGGAGCAGGAGGAGCTGGACTCGATCCGGCCCGACCTCAACGGCAACGACATCATGGAGATCCTGGGCATCGGCCCGGGCCCGGAGATCGGCAAGGCGTACAAGCACATGCTGGAGCTGCGCCTGGAGAACGGCCCCATGGAGCGCGAGGCCGCTGTCGCCGCGCTCAAGGAGTGGTGGGCGGCCCAGCAGGCCTGACGCATCGCGGTGATGTTTCACGTGAAACGTCACCGGCGGAATATGGCGAGGGGCGGTGTTTCACGTGAAACACCGCCCCTCGCCATAGCGGGACTGGGTCTGTCCCCTACTTCTTGGGTCTGTCCCCTACTTCTTGACGTCGGTCAGGCAGAGCGTGAACTTGTCGGAACGCTCCTGCCAGGTGAGCGCCGCCGTGGTGCCCTCGACGTTCTGGCAGGCGAGCGTGTACAGCGTGGAGCCGTCGACCTTCTTGAGCACCTTGTGCTGCGCCTTGCTGTCCGAGCAGTCGACCTTCTTGATGTCCGGCTTGTTGTCCGTGCCCTTGTTCTGCAGGCAGTCGCCGACCGACAGGGACGTGGTGTCGTCGTCCGTGATGACGTGCTTGACGACGTAGAAGCCGACGCTGGCTATGAGGGCGAGCACGATGCCGCCGATCTTCTTGCCGATCTTCTTGCCCCGGGACGGTGCCGCCGGCGGCACCGGCGCGCCGCCCCAGGCACCCGGCTGCTGCTGGCCGTACGGCGGCGGGGGCACCGGCTGGCCGGGCTGCTGGCCGTACGGCCCGGGGGGCTGCTGGCCGTACGGGCCCGGCTGCTGCGGGAACTGGCCCGGCTGCTGGCCGTACGGCGGGGGCGGCGTCGGCTGGCCGTACGGGTTGCCGCCCTGCGGGGCGTGCGGGTTCGGCTGGGGCGGCGGCGGAGTGGTCACGGGGCATCCCTTGGACTGAGGCGTGATCGTCGGCGATTGCAGCCCGTAAGGTATCCGGCCGAACTGACAATTCCGCAGGCCAAGGCGGTCCCTGTGGCCTTGATGTAACACTTACCGTCGGTCAAATCCCGCCAAAGACAGAGCAATCACCCCGTAGGTCACGGCAATCGTTACCACCAGCGCGGCCGAGCGGCCGTCGGGCGGCAGCATCAGGGCGGCCACTCCCGCGGCCCCCACGAAGGCGGCGTTGAAGAGCACGTCGTAGAGGGAGAAGACCCGTCCCCGGTAGGCGTCGTCGACCGTCGCCTGCACCACCGTGTCAGTGGTGATCTTGGCGCCCTGTGTGGTGAGCCCCAGCACGAAGGCGGCCATCAGCATCGGTACGGGCTCGAACGGCAGGCCCAGCGCGGGCTCGAGCACAGCGGCCGCGGCGGCGCAGGTCACCATCCAGCCGAGCCGTCCCAGGCGCTCGACCGCCCACGGCGTGAGCAGGGCGGCCGCGAAGAACCCCGCGCCCGAGGCGGCGACGGCGTATCCCAGGAGGGCGAGCCCTTCCGACTCGCTGTCGGCCCAGGCGTACCGGCACAGCATCAGCACCGTCACCGTCAGGGCGCCGTAGCAGAAGCGCATCAGCGACATGGCGGCCATCGCCCGGGCAGCGGCGTGACGCTCGGCCAGATGGCGCACCCCGGCGATCAGTCCGCGCGCGGTGACGGCCAGGGCCGTGCCGAACCGGGTCCGCTCGGTGCAGGCGTCCGGGCCCAGCAGGCCGGCGGGCATGCGCAGTGCGGACAGCGCGGCGCACAGATACAGCACCGCGCCGAGAAGGACGACGACGGCGTCGGAGGTGCTCCCCTGCGGGGCGGCCAGACGGACGACGAAGGCGAGTCCACCTCCCGCGGTGGCCGCGAGCGTACCGGCGGTGGGGGAGAGCGAATTGGCCATGACCAGCCGCTCGGGGCTGTCGACGACCCGGGGCAGGGCGGCGGAGAGCCCGGCCAGGACGAAGCGGTTCACCGCGGTGACCGCGAGGGCGGAGGCGTAGAACAGCCAGTCGGCGGCGCTCGCGACGACGAGCAGCGCGGTGCCGCAGGCCAGCACGGCCCGCAGCAGATTGCCGTGCAACAGCACCTGACGGCGCCGCCAGCGGTCCAGCAGCACCCCCGCGAACGGGCCGAGCAGGGAGTACGGCAGCAGCAGCACCGCCATGGCGGAGGCGATGGCCGCGGGCGAGGCCTCCTTCTCCGGGGAGAAGACGACGTACGTGGCGAGCGCGACCTGGTAGACGCCGTCGGCCGCCTGGGACAGCAGCCGGACTGCCAGCAGCCGGCGGAATTCACGCAGCCGCAGCAGGACGCGCAGATCACGCACAACGGGCATGCCGCACAGCCTCACACAACGCACGGGCCCCCGGGTGGATTACCCGGGGGCCCGTGCGAATGGCCTTGAGGCAGCGCTCTTAGCGCTCGACCTCGCCCTTGATGAACTTCTCGACGTTCTCGCGGGCGATGTCGTCGAAGTACTGCACCGGCGGGGACTTCATGAAGTACGAGGAGGCGGAGAGGATCGGGCCACCGATGCCCCGGTCCTTCGCGATCTTCGCGGCGCGCAGGGCGTCGATGATGACACCGGCGGAGTTGGGGGAGTCCCAGACCTCGAGCTTGTACTCCAGGTTCAGCGGGACGTCACCGAACGCGCGGCCCTCCAGGCGGACGTAGGCCCACTTGCGGTCGTCCAGCCAGGCCACGTAGTCCGACGGGCCGATGTGGACGTTCTTCTCGCCCAGGTCGCGGTCCGGGATCTGGGAGGTGACGGCCTGCGTCTTGGAGATCTTCTTGGACTCAAGGCGCTCGCGCTCGAGCATGTTCTTGAAGTCCATGTTGCCGCCGACGTTCAGCTGCATCGTGCGGTCCAGGATGACGCCCCGGTCCTCGAAGAGCTTGGCCATCACACGGTGCGTGATGGTGGCGCCGACCTGGGACTTGATGTCGTCACCGACGATCGGCACACCGGCCTCGGTGAACTTGTCCGCCCACTCCTTGGTGCCGGCGATGAAGACCGGGAGCGCGTTGACGAAGGCGACCTTGGCGTCGATGGCGCACTGGGCGTAGAACTTGGCGGCGTCCTCGGAGCCGACCGGCAGGTAGCAGACCAGAACGTCGACCTGCTTGTCCTTGAGGACCTGGACGACGTCGACCGGGGCCTCGGCGGACTCCTCGATGGTCTGGCGGTAGTACTTGCCCAGACCGTCGAGCGTGTGGCCGCGCTGGACGGTGACGCCGCTGGCCGGCACGTCGCAGATCTTGATGGTGTTGTTCTCGCTCGCGCCGATGGCGTCCGCGAGGTCGAGGCCGACCTTCTTCGCGTCGACGTCGAAGGCGGCGACGAACTCCACGTCGCGCACGTGGTAGTCACCGAACTGCACGTGCATCAGACCCGGCACGCGGCCGTTCGGGTCGGCGTCCTTGTAGTACTCGACGCCCTGAACCAGCGAGGCGGCGCAGTTGCCCACGCCGACGATGGCTACGCGAACCGAACCCATTCCGGTTGCTCCCTGTTAGTACTCGACGAAGCCCTGCGGGGTGCAGGACTCACTTGGCCGGACCGTTGCGCTTGTCGCGCCCGGCCCGCTCGCTCTCGATCAGCTCGTTCAGCCAGCGGACCTCACGCTCCACCGACTCCATGCCGTGCCGCTGGAGTTCGAGGGTGTAGTCGTCCAGCCGCTCCCGGGTACGGGCCAGGGAGGCGCGCATCTTCTCCAGACGCTCCTCCAGCCGGCTTCGGCGGCCTTCCAGCACCCGCATCCGTACGTCGCGCGAGGTCTGCCCGAAGAACGCGAAGCGGGCGGCGAAGTGCTCGTCCTCCCACGCATCCGGGCCGGTGTGGGCGAGCAACTCCTCGAAGTGCTCCTTGCCCTCTGCCGTCAAGCGGTAGACGATCTTCGCCCGTCGTCCGGCCAGGGACGCCGCGTAGGCGTCCTCGGGGTCGCTCCCGGGCTCCTCGACCAGCCAGCCGTTCGCCACAAGGGACTTCAGGCAGGGATAGAGGCTGCCGTAGCTGAACGCACGGAACACCCCGAGCGAGGTGTTCAGCCGTTTGCGCAGCTCGTAGCCGTGCATCGGGGACTCGCGGAGCAGGCCGAGGACGGCGAACTCGAGGATGCCGGAGCGTCTGCTCATGTTTCGCCTCCTTGTCCCCAACAGCCTAGTCCTTGTGATCCCTGCGTCCTTATAGGTCCCTTATGCCGAGCTGATGTATCGACTCGATACATCCAGACGATAGAACGGGCGATCAACGACGACAAGGGGGACGACGGTGAACGAGGTCACATCACCGATTCGTGGGACAGAACCGGCCTGATTTTTGAGTGAACATCCCCAGTGGGAGGGATTTGGCCGTGCGTAGTCTGTGCGCCATGCAGACCAATGGGAACCGGGTGACGTCGTCTGACGTCCTCGTCCCGGATGCAGTGCGTCCGGTTGGCCGGGGGGTCCGGTCCGCACGCCGGGGGGAACGCAAGCCACCTGCCGCTGTCAGGCGAAAGTGCCTGCCCGAGGAGTAGTCGTTCGATGAGCGAGCACCGCCGCAAGCCGCCGCAGCCTCAGGGCGGCGGACGAGCCGCGGCCCGTCGCGCGGCCCAGCAGCCGTCCGGCCGCCGCACCGCGCCACCGCCACCCAGATCCTCCTCCGGCGGGCGGAGCCGGGGCAGATCCGACGAGCCGCGGCCCGGTAGCCGGGCCGACGGCCGACGAGGCGCGCCCCCCGGCGGCGGGCGCGGGCGCAGGGACGGCGCGCGTCCGGGTAAGCGCTTCATCGACTACCCGCGCGCCGGGAAGACGGGAGCGCGCCGCTGGATCCCCTCCTGGAAGCTGATCCTGGGACTGTGCGTCGGCTTCGTGGCGCTGATCCTCGGTACCGTGGGCGTCGCGCTGGCCGTGGTGCAGGTGCCCAGCGCCCAGCTGGCCTCCAAGGTGCAGAAGAACGTCTACTACTGGTCGGACGGCAAGCAGATGGTGGTCGCCGGCGGCGGCAGTCTGAACCGCCAGATCGTCCCGATCACCCAGATCCCCGAGTCGATGCAGAACGCGGTGATCTCCGCGGAGAACGCCAGCTTCTACGACGACTGGGGTGTCGACCCGATGGGCATCGCCCGGGCCGTCGTGAAGATGGCCCAGGGCGGTGAGACCCAGAGCGGTTCGACCATCACGCAGCAGTTCGTGAAGAACACCTACCTGAGCCAGGAGCAGACGCTCAAGCGCAAGGCCACCGAGCTGCTGATCTCCATAAAGGTGGGCGCGACCCAGGACAAGCGCGACATCCTCGCCGGCTATCTCAACACCGCCTACTACGGGCGGGGCGCGTACGGCATCCAGGCCGCGGCGCGGGCGTACTTCGACAAGGACTGCCTGCACCTGACGCCCAGCGAGTCCGCGTTCCTGTCGGCCACGCTGAACGGCCCGAACCTGTACGACCCCTACGGCGGCCAGGGCCCCGCGGCCACGCCGGAGAAGAACACCAAGCGCGCCACCGAACGCTGGAAGTGGACGCTGGACCGCGAGGTCCAGGTCGGTCGCATGACGGCCGCCGACCACGACAAGTGGGTCGGGCAGGGCTTCCCCCAGGTGCAGAAGCCCAAGCCCGCGACCAACCGGGCCGGCCAGATCGGCTACCTGACGGACCTCGCCGACAACTACATCGTCGCCCACTCCAAGCTCAGCAAGGCCGAGCTGGACAAGGGCGGCTACCAGATCTACACGACCTTCGACCGCGACAAGGTCAACACCCTGGCGACGTCGGTCGAGGAGGTCCGCAAGGCCAACCTCAAGCCGCAGAGCCGCGAGGTCGACAAGTTCGTGCAGTTCGGCGGGGCCTCCGTGGAGCCCAAGACCGGCAAGATCGTCGCCATCTACGGCGGCGAGAACGCGCTGGAGCACTACACCAACAACGCCGACTACACCGGTGTCCAGGTCGGCTCCACCTTCAAGCCCTTCGTGCTGGCCGCGGCCATGACGCACGGCAAGCGCAACCCGGCCCTCCCCGCGAAGCAGAGCGACAGCCAGCGCACGATCGTCTCGCCGGAGAGCATCTACAACGGCAACAACAAGGTCACCCTGCGGAACTACAACGGGACCGTCTGGCACGACGAGGACGGCAAGGAATGGCACCAGGCCAACGACGGTGACGAGGACAAGGGCTTCATCTCCCTGCGCACCGCCATGCAGTTCTCGGTGAACACGCCGTACATCCAGCTGGGCATGGACGTCGGCACCGACCTCGTGAAGGAGGCCGCGCTCCAGGCCGGTCTGGACAAGGACCAGCTGGCCTCGACGACCCCGACCTTCTCCCTGGGCACCTCCGCCCCCAGCGCCATCCGGCTGGCGAGCGCCTACGGCACCTTCGCCGCCAGCGGCAAGCACGTCGAGCCCTACTCCGTGCAGAAGGTCGAGAAGAACGGCAAGCCGGCCTACGAACACGAGGAGAAGAGCTCCCAGGCCTTCGACTCCAACGTGGCGAACAACGTCACCGACGTGCTGAGGACCGTCGTCAAGGAGGGCACCGGCACCGCCGCCCAGCTCGGCAGCCGCCCGGTCGCGGGCAAGACCGGTACGACCGACGGCAACCGCTCCGCCTGGTTCGCCGGCTACACGCCGCAGCTGTCGACCGCGATCGGCATGTACCGCGTCGACCCCAACGCCAAGAAGCAGGAGTTCCTCTCCATGCGCGGCGTGGGCGGCAAGCCCACGATCCACGGTGCGTCGTTCCCGGCCGAGATCTGGGCCGACTACATGGGCGACGCGCTCAAGGGCCAGCCGGTCATGCAGTTCGACCCGCCGCAGCCGATCGGTGAGAAGGTCTACGGCGACGGAGCCAGCCCCTCGCCCAGCGCGATGCCCTCCGCGTCGGCGTCCTCGTCGCCCTCGGCCTCCCCCTCGCCCTCGGCGTCGAAGTCCCCGAGCGCCTCGCCGTCCCCGAGCCGCTCCTGCAACCCGTTCGACTTCAAGTGCCACAACGGCAACGGCGGGGGCACCGGCAACGGCGGTCCCGGCGGCGGTCCCGGTGGGGGTCCCGGCGGTCCGGGAGGAGATACCGGCGGCGAGTCCCCCTCGCCCGGGCCGACCCGGGCCGGCCGCTCCGGAGGCAGTCTCTTCGGCGGTCCTACAGGATGATTAATCGCCGCGCGCTGCGCGGCGGACCACCGATAAGCCTCTGACCTGGGTGAATGCCCAGGTCGACAGACAGCCTACGAGGGCCGTCCCGTGATCCCGCGGGACGGCCCTCGCGGGTTATCCACAGGCTCCGACGCGTTTCCCGCGGGTACGGCAGGATGTCCCGCATGAGCAGCGAGCGGGACGAGCGACTGGTACGGCCCACCGTCGAGGACGAGGTGGCGGCGGCCGGCAGCGAGCTCATCGGCGGACCGATCGGGCGGCGCGCCCTGATCGGCGCCTCCTGGTGGACGCCGGTGCGGATCGTCGCGCTGGTGGCGATCGGGATGTTCGCCCTGGGCATGGTGCAGAAGCTGCCCTGCTACAACTACGGCTGGTTCTTCGGCGCCACCACGCAGTACACCCACGCCTGCTACTCCGACATCCCGCACCTGTACACCGGGCGGGGCTTCGACATCGGGCTCATCCCCTACTTCGACCGCATCCCGCAGAGCAGCTCGGGCGGCCTGGAGTACCTGGAGTACCCGGTGCTGACCGGGCTGTTCATGGAGATCGCCGCGCTGTTCACACCCGGCGGCGGGTCGATCCAGCACCGCGAGCAGCTGTACTGGTTCGTCAACTCCGGGATGCTGCTGGCCTGCACGGCGGCGATCGCGGTGTGCGTGGCCCGCACGCACCGGCGGCGGCCGTGGGACGCGCTGCTGTTCGCCCTGGCCCCCGCCTTCGCCCTGACGGCCACGATCAACTGGGACCTCTTCGCGGTCGCCCTGACGGCGGGCGCGATGCTGATGTGGTCCCGTGGCCGGGCGGCCCCGGCGGGGGTGCTGATCGGCCTGGCGGCGGCGGCCAAGCTCTACCCGGCCCTGCTGCTGGGCCCCCTGCTCCTGCTGTGCTGGCGCGCCGGCCGCTGGAGGGCCTTCCTGTCCGCCCTGGCCGGCGCGGTCGGCGCCTGGCTCGTGGTCGACCTGCCGGTGATGCTCACGTTCGGCGCGGACGGCGTGCACATCCGCGAGGGCTGGGCGAAGTTCTACACCTTCAGCCAGGAGCGGCCCGTCGACTTCGGCTCGCTGTGGCTGTTCATCTCCCAGCGCACCGGTGACCCGCTGGACGACGCCAACACCTACGCGACGCTGCTGATGGTCCTCGGCTGCCTGGCCATAGGGTTCCTGGCCCTGCGCGCCCCGCGCCGCCCGCGCTTCGCGCAGCTGGCCTTCCTCGTGGTGGCGCTCTTCATCCTGGTGAACAAGGTCTACTCGCCGCAGTACGTGCTGTGGCTCGTGCCGCTCGCCGCGCTGGCCCGGCCGAAGTGGCGGGACTTCCTCGTCTGGCAGGCCTGCGAGGTCCTGTACTACCTCGGCATCTGGTTCTACCTGGCCTACAACGGCAGCGGCGACAAGCACCAGGGTCTGCCGCCCGAGGGCTACCAGCTGGCCATCGTCGTCCACCTGCTCGGCACGCTCTACCTCTGCGCGCTCGTCGTGCGGGACATCCTCAAGCCCGAACGGGACGTCGTACGGCGCGACGGCTCGGACGACCCCTCCGGCGGCGTCCTGGACGGGGCGCCGGACATATTCGTCCTCGGCCCCGCCCGCCGGTCCCGGCGCGCGGAGGACGCGCGGGACGCGGACGGCGCCCTGGGCGCAAGGGTCCTGTGGGGCACGGAGGGCCGCAACCCGTAAGGTCGCGGCCCCGGCCCCTCGCCGACCGCGGTGAACGCGGTCGCCATCTCAGTGCTGATCAAGCGGTGATGACGGGGGGAACGATCAGTGGTCGACTATCCGGTCGAACTGCGTGGTGGTGTGCCGCAGGTGCGCCACCAGCTCGTCGCCGACCTGGGGAGCGGGCGCGTCCCCGGGCACGAACAGGATGGAGACCTGCATGTGCGGGGGCTCCGCGAACCAGCGCTGCTTGCCCGCCCAGACGAACGGCGAGAGGTTGCGGTTCATGGTGGCCAGGCCCGCGCGGGCGACGCCCTTGGCGCGCGGCATCATGCCGTGCAGCGCCTTCGGCGCCTCCAGGCCGACGCCGTGCGAGGTGCCGCCCGCCACCACGACGAGGTGGCCGTCGCCGGCGACCTTCTGCTGCCGGTAGCCGAAGCGGTCGTTCTTGGTCACCGGGGTGACGTCCAGGACCGCGCCCCGGTACTGGGTGGCGTCGTGGTCGCCGAGCCACAGCCGGGTGCCGATCCGCGCCCGGAAGTGGGTGTGCGGGTACTGCTGCCGCAGCCGGGCGAGCTCGTCGGCCTTGAGGTGGCTGACGAACATCGTGTGCGTCGGCAGATGGGCGTTGCGCAGCTGCTCCATCCAGGCGACGACCTCGTCCACGGCGGTGGTGCCGTCGCCCCGGTCCAGCGGCAGGTGAATCGCGAAGCCCTCCAGCCGGACGTCCTCCAGGGCCGCGTGCAGCTTGGGGAGGTCCTGCTCGCTGATGCCGTGCCGCTTCATGCTGCTCATGACCTCGACGACGACGCGGGCGCCGACCAGGCCACGCACGCCCTCCACCGAGGAGACCGAGCGGATGACCCGGTCCGGCAGCGGCACCGGCTCCTCGCCGAGCCGGAAGGGCGTCAGCACCAGCAGGTCACCGCTGAACCAGTCCTTGATCCGCGCCGCTTCGTAGGTGGTGCCGACCGCGAGGACGTCCGCGCCCATGCGCATGGCCTCCTCGGACAGCCGCTCGTGGCCGAAGCCGTAGCCGTTGCCCTTGCAGACGGGGATGATCCCCGGAAACTGCTGGAGGACGGACTGCTGGTGAGCCCGCCAGCGGGCGGTGTCGACGTAGAGCGTGAGCGCCATGGCCGGTCCCGGAACCTTTCCCTGAGTGTGGATGGAGCTGTTGGATCAGCGGCGCGACATGTAGATGTCGAGGGCCTTGTGCAGCAGCTTGTTGAGCGGGAAGTCCCACTCGCCGAGGTACTCCGCCGCCTGGCCGCCCGTGCCGACCTTGAACTGGATCAGACCGAAGAGGTGGTCGTTCTCGTCGAGGGAGTCGCCGATACCGCGCAGGTCGTAGACGCTGGCGCCCAGCGCGTAGGCGTCGCGCAGCATCCGCCACTGCATCGCGTTCGACGGCCGGACCTCGCGCTTGTGGTTGGCCGAGGCGCCGTACGAGTACCAGACGTGCCCGCCCACGATCAGCATGGTGGCGGCGGCGACGGCCTCGCCCTCGTGCACGGCGAAGTACAGCCGCATGCGGTTGGGGTCCTCGGTGTTGAGGGCCGTCCACATGCGCTGGAAGTAGCTCAGCGGGCGCGGGCGGAACTTGTCGCGCTCGGCGGTGATCTCGTAGAGGTGCTGCCAGGTGGGCAGATCCTCGTAGCCGCCCTGGACGACCTCGACGCCGGCCTTCTCGGCCTTCTTGATGTTGCGGCGCCACAGCTGGTTGAAGCCCTTGTGGACGTCCTCCAGGGAACGGTTCTCCAGCGGCACCTGGAAGACGTAGCGCGGCTGGACGTCACCGAAGCCGGCGCCGCCGTCCTCGCCCTGCTGCCAGCCCATGCGGCGCAGCTTGTCGGCCACCTCGAAGGCGCGCGGCTCGATGAAGGTGGGCTCGACGTCGCGCAGGCGCTTGGCGTCCGGGTCGGCGATGCCGGACTTGATGGCGTTCGCATCCCAGCGGCGGATGACCACCGGCGGGCCCATCTTCACGGAGAAGGCGCCCTGCTGCTTGAGGTGGGCCAGCATGGGCTGGAGCCAGTCCTCGAGGTTCGGGGCGTACCAGTTGATGACCGGGCCCTCGGGCAGATAGGCCAGGTAGCGCTTGATCTTGGGCAGCTGGCGGTAGAGCACCAGACCGGCGCCGACCAGCCGGCCGGTCTTGTCGAACCAGCCCAGGTTCTCCGAGCGCCATTCGCCCTTCACGTCGGCCCACGCCGGCACCTGCATGTGACTCGCCGCGGGCAGGCTCTGGATGTACGCCAGATGCTGCTCTCGGCTGATGGTCCTCAATGTCAGGGTCATGCGGGGCGCTCCTCGGCAGGTGTGTCCCCAGGGTCGGGGCTCCGGCTCTCGCGCCGAAGCCTACTGCGACCGGGGAGCGCCCCGACTGGGCCTATGGCCTCCGGGCTCCGCGGCTATCCGATCAGCCCGCCGAAGAGTCCGCCGTGGGCCATGCCCAGGAAGAACCCGATGGCCGATGCGCCGAGTCCGATGATCAGCAGGAACCGCTCGCCCGTGGTGACCGATATGAACTGCCCCCAGGCCCCGGAGAGGATGCCCACCAGGCCGCTCCACGAGCTGAGCAGATGCAGATTGTCGAAGGCCGAGGAGACGAAAGCGAGCAGTCCGAGGACAACCGTCACCGCGACGAAGGTGTTCTCGACGGGGTGGGGCCTGCCGTCGCTGTTCAGCACTCCGGCCAGCAGCGAACGGGGGCCATGCGGTTGCCGAGCTGCCTGTGTCATGGGATACCTCCTGAAAGGCAGGCGGCGCACGATATGTAGCGCCGGTCACACCCGATGGGTCCAGATTGAGGGCCGGGAAGGCCGGATTTCAACCGGACCCCGATGTGCGGGTACTCTGTACCGTCTGCACCGGTGTCTGCCCGGACCCAGCTTCGGTCCCAGGGGCCACCCCGGGGACTCTCCGCTGATTGTCAGTGTCCGCCGATACCGTTGTTCACGCATTACGACCCTCCTGCCACGGATCGACCGTGGCCGCTGAGTCCAAAGGAGGTGGGTTCCACATGCGTCACTACGAGGTGATGGTCATCCTCGACCCCGATCTCGAGGAGCGCGCTGTCTCCCCGCTGATCGAGAACTTCCTCTCCGTCGTCCGTGAGGGCAACGGAAAGGTCGAGAAGGTCGACACCTGGGGCCGTCGTCGTCTCGCTTACGAGATCAAGAAGAAGCCCGAGGGCATCTACTCGGTCATCGACCTGCAGGCCGAGCCTGCGGTCGTCAAGGAGCTCGACCGCCAGATGAACCTGAACGAGTCGGTCCTCCGGACCAAGGTCCTCCGTCCCGAGACCCACTGAGCCCACGGGCTTCAGTAGGTAATCGGGCTGTACTCACACGAGTAGCAAGCAGCCAGCAGCACACCCGCCGAGAGGTTCATCCATGGCAGGCGAGACCGTCATCACGGTCGTCGGCAATCTCGTCGACGACCCCGAGCTGCGCTTCACCCCGTCCGGTGCGGCGGTCGCGAAGTTCCGCGTCGCGTCCACTCCCCGCACCTTCGACCGCCAGACCAACGAGTGGAAGGACGGCGAGAGCCTCTTCCTCACGTGCTCGGTGTGGCGTCAGGCGGCGGAGAACGTCGCCGAGTCGCTTCAGCGAGGCATGCGCGTCATCGTGCAGGGCCGTCTGAAGCAGCGGTCCTACGAGGACCGCGAGGGCGTCAAGCGCACGGTCTTCGAGCTCGACGTCGAAGAGGTCGGGCCCAGCCTGAAGAACGCCACGGCGAAGGTCACCAAGACCACCGGTCGCGGTGGCCAGGGTGGCTACGGCGGCGGCAGCGGCGGTGGCCAGGGTGGCGGCTGGGGCTCCGGTCCCGGCGGCCAGCAGGGCGGCGGGGCTCCCGCCGACGACCCCTGGGCGACCGGTGCTCCGTCCGGCGGCCAGCCGGGCGGCGCGGGAGGTGGCTGGGGCGGCGGCTCCGGCAACTCCGGCGGCGGCTACTCGGACGAGCCGCCCTTCTAGGCCCGCAGGGGCCCGGGCCGGCCGTGAGGCCGCCCGAGGGCGACAGTACGAAACTTCTTGATTCACAGGAGAGAGACAATGGCGAAGCCGCCCCCGCGCAAGCCGAAGAAGAAGGTCTGCGCGTTCTGCAAGGACAAGACCGCTTACGTGGACTACAAGGACACGAACATGCTGCGGAAGTTCATTTCCGACCGCGGCAAGATCCGTGCCCGCCGCGTGACCGGCAACTGCACCCAGCACCAGCGTGACGTCGCCACGGCCGTGAAGAACAGCCGTGAGATGGCGCTGCTGCCCTACACCTCGTCCGCGCGATAAGGGAAGGGTGACCGAACAATGAAGATCATCCTCACCCACGAGGTCTCCGGCCTCGGTGCCGCCGGTGACGTTGTCGACGTCAAGGACGGCTACGCCCGCAACTACCTGATCCCGCGTCGCTTCGCGATCCGCTGGACCAAGGGTGGCGAGCAGGACGTCGCGCAGATCCGCCGCGGTCGCAAGATCCGTGAGATCGCGACGATCGAGCAGGCCAACGAGGTCAAGGGCCAGCTCGAGGGCGCCAAGGTCCGCCTTGCCGTCCGCGCCGGCGAGGCCGGCCGCCTGTTCGGCTCCGTGACCCAGGCCGACGTCGCTTCCGCGATCAAGGCTTCCGGTGGTCCCGAGGTCGACAAGCGCCGCGTCGAGCTGGGTTCGCCCATCAAGACCCTGGGCGCCCACCAGGTGTCCGTGCGTCTGCACGCCGACGTCGTTGCCAAGGTCGGCATCGAGGTCATCGCGGCCTGAGCGTAAGCACGCGCCGCTGTGCCCGGGAAAGGGCCGTACCCCGCAGGGGGTGCGGCCCTTTCCGCATTTTCAGGAGCCTCCCGCGGCGAACTGTGGCGAACTGCGGCGACCCGTGGCGTCAGGCGCGGACCGCTCCGGTGATCAGCCAGCGGCCCGAGCGGGCGCGCAGCCACAGCGTGATCAGGCGGACCGTCATCATCAGAATCATCGCCCACCACAGCATGGTCAGCCCGCCGCCCAGCGTCGGCACCAGCAGGGCCGCGGGGGCGAAGACGGCCAGGACCACCAGCATCGCCCAGGCGAGGTAGGGCCCGTCCCCGGCGCCCATCAGCACGCCGTCCAGAACGAAGACGACACCGGCGACCGGCTGGCCCAGGGCCACCACCAGCAGCACCGGCAGCAGCGAGTCCCGCACGGACGGGTCGCTGGTGAACAGCGGGATGAACAGCGGTCGGGCCACGATCACCAGCACGCCCAACGCCACGCCCGCGGCGATGCCCCACTCCACCATCCGCCGGCACGCGGCGCGCGCCCCCTGCTCGTCCTCCGCGCCCAGGTAGCGGCCGATGATCGCCTGCCCGGCGATGGCGATGGCGTCCAGGGCGAAGGAGAGCAGGTTCCACAGGGTCTGCGCGATCTGGTGCGCGGCGAGCGAGGAGTCGCCGAGCCGGGCCGCTACGGCCGTCGAGATCATCAGGATCGCGCGCAGCGAGAGCGTACGGACCAGCAGCGGCACTCCGGCCCGGGCACAGGCGCGGATGCCGGCGGCGTCGGGGCGCAGCGAGGCACCGTGCCGCCTGGCGCCCCGGACGACGGCGGTGAGGTAGACGGCGGCCATGGCGCACTGGGCGATCACGGTGCCCCAGGCGGAGCCGGCGATGCCGAGGCCGGCGCCGTAGACGAGACCGGCGTTGAGCCCGGCGTTGGCGGTGAAGCCGCCGATCGCGACGTACAGCGGGGTGCGGGTGTCCTGGAGGCCGCGCAGCACGCCGGTGGCGGCGAGGACGGCGAGCATCGGGGGTATGCCGAGCGCGCTGATCCGCAGATAGGTGGTGGCGTACGGGGTGGCGTCCGCGGAGGCGCCGAACATGCCGACGAGGGCGGGGGCCGCGGCCAGGACGCCCGCGGCGACGACGGCGCCGAGCAGCAGCGCCAGCCAGATGCCGTCCATGCCCTGCCGGATGGCGGCGCGCAGGTCCCCGGCGCCCACCCGGCGGGCGACGGCGGCCGTGGTGGCGTAGGCGAGGAACACGAAGACGCTGACGGCGGTGGTGAGCAGGGCCGCGGCGACGCCGAGACCGGCGAGCTGGGGGGTGCCGAGGTGGCCGACGATGGCGCTGTCGACCATGACGAAGAGGGGTTCCGCGACGAGGGCGCCGAAGGCCGGCAGGGCGAGCGCGACGATCTCACGGTCGTGCCGGCGGGCGGTGCGCGGCCGGCTCGCGGAGGGCTGACTCACAGATGTCGTCCCATCTTCCACAGGTAATGGACGGAGACACTTTACGCCCCTTACGGGCGGGCGCTGAGTGTGATCTTCTCTGCGCCGTTTGTCGTGATCTCCATCCGGACCCGAAACTTTTTCTCCCCCACAGCCGGTGGATGTTAAATGCGCAGGTCAGAGGCGTGTGTATGGGGTGACTGTGGGCTTGTCCACAGCTGTTTCCCCCGCGCCGTGCACAGGTTGGGGGGAGTTCTCCACAGCTTGCGGCCCATCATCCACATGCCCTGTGGATAACCAGATTGGCTGACGGTGCCGACGGCCCTACCGTGGACCGGCGACCGGCGCCTTGTTCACCGTCTCCCGGACCCGACGAGACCGCCACGAGACCGCCACGGGACCGCCGGTGTCCGACGCGCACGAGAAGGAGTCGGGCGGTCCCCATTGTCAGAGCCGTGCCGTAAGAAGGACAAGCACGGCGAGGTCCGCCCAGCGGACGGGAGGAGGTGTCAGGGGTGAGCATCCCCGAGCCCATGGACGACGGCCCCTGGGGCGACTCCGGCCCCGGCGACCGCCTCCCCTTCCCTCGTTCCCGCCGCGGCGACGGCAAGGGCCGTGGCGAGCAGCGCGACCGCGAGGACGACGGCGGCTGGTCGCAGGGCGCCGCCTTCGAGCGCGTCCCCCCGCAGGACCTGGACGCCGAGCAGTCCGTCCTCGGCGGCATGCTGCTCTCCAAGGACGCCATCGCCGACGTCGTCGAGGTCCTCAAGGGCCACGACTTCTACCGTCCGGCGCACGAGACGATCTACCAGGCCATCCTCGACCTCTACGCCAAGGGCGAGCCGGCCGACCCCATCACCGTCGCCGCCGAGCTCACCAAGCGCGGCGAGATCACCCGCGTCGGCGGCGCGGCGTATCTGCACACCCTCGTCCAGTCCGTCCCCACCGCCGCCAACGCCGAGTACTACGCCGAGATCGTCCACGAGCGGGCCGTGCTGCGCCGGCTGGTCGAGGCGGGCACGCGCATCACGCAGATGGGATACGCGGCCGACGGCGACGTCGACGACATCGTCAACAGCGCCCAGGCCGAGATCTACGCCGTCACCGAGCAGCGCACCAGCGAGGACTACCTCCCGCTCGGCGACATCATGGAGGGCGCGCTCGACGAGATCGAGGCCATCGGCTCGCGCAGCGGCGAGATGACCGGCGTGCCGACGGGCTTCACGGACCTCGACGCGCTGACGAACGGCCTCCACCCGGGCCAGATGATCGTCATCGCGGCCCGTCCGGCCATGGGTAAGTCCACCCTGGCGCTGGACTTCGCGCGGGCCTGCTCGATCAAGCACAACATGCCGAGCGTGATCTTCTCGCTCGAAATGGGGCGCAACGAGATCGCGATGCGCCTGCTGTCCGCCGAGGCACGGGTGGCGCTGCACCACATGCGGTCGGGCTCGATGACGGACGACGACTGGACGCGGCTGGCCCGCCGGATGCCGGACGTCTCGCAGGCCCCGCTGTACATCGACGACTCGCCGAACCTGTCGATGATGGAGATCCGCGCCAAGTGCCGCCGGCTGAAGCAGCGCAACGACCTCAAGCTGGTGATCATCGACTATCTCCAGCTGATGCAGTCCGGCGGCTCGAAGCGGGCCGAGAGCCGTCAGCAGGAGGTCTCGGACATGTCCCGTAACCTCAAGCTGCTGGCCAAGGAGCTGGAGCTGCCGGTCATCGCCCTGTCCCAGCTGAACCGTGGGCCCGAGCAGCGTACGGACAAGAAGCCGATGGTCTCCGACCTGCGTGAGTCCGGCTCCATCGAGCAGGACGCGGACATGGTCATCCTGCTGCACCGCGAGGACGCGTACGAGAAGGAGTCGCCCCGCGCGGGCGAGGCGGACATCATCGTCGGCAAGCACCGTAACGGCCCCACGGCCACGATCACGGTGGCCTTCCAGGGCCACTACTCGCGCTTCGTGGACATGGCCCAGACCTGATCGCTCCCGCTGTAGGGTCTTGTAGCGTCCAATCTCTGAGGCCATATTCCAGATTGGTGTGACCACTGTCTGACGGATTGGTCGTCGGGCCTGGACAACTCCACGCCTAGCTAGCCATCCCAAGCGGTGGTTTGGGGCCTCTTCCTGCATCCCGTGCCGTCTGCCGGAGAGCGTACTCGCGTCAGACGGAGGTCTGGCGGCCACAGCTGACCCGCCTGGATCGCGGGGGTACAGCGTGGATCGTGTGGTCGGCACCGTGCTGGTGCAGGTCCGGCGTACGGACGGGGTCCTTGATGAGGAGCGGTCCTGGCCGGCTGGGCAGGCGGAAGCGTGGCGATTCCCCGCCTAGTCAGCGGCAACGAACGCTCCGTCGACGAGGACGGGGACGACATCGCAGGCGTCCAGCTCTGTCGCGATGGCGACATCGTCTGCATAACCGCTGGTGATGAGCTCTTGGCCCGATGCACAGGCCGCGACAGTGACATCCACGTCTGTCACGCCGTCGAAAACCGCGGCCGCCATTGACGCCTCCGGCGAGAGTTGGCTCCGGCCGGATCTGCGCAGTGCGGCGATTACGGCTCCGGCGCCGAGGAGGTCTTCGAGCGCGGGCCTGAGACTGCCGTCGGGCCAGCGCTCACCCGAGGCAATCACCAGTACAGGTTGCTCGACTGTTCCATAGCTTCGATCTGCCAGCCACCGGCCGACAGCGGATGCGTTCCTCAGCGCTCCAGCGATCACCGTGGCCTCTCCGGCAGCGGCGGCGATGGCGGATCCGTTGGGCGAAGGGAGTACCAGGCGCTAAGCGAAGGGAGCACGTCGCAGTGCGGCTGGTGACAGCGACCACGGTGACTTCGCGGTGGCCATGCTCCGGCCCACGGCCAGCTGAGCCCCCACCTTGTCAGCGAAGGCCTCAGCGGTCTCGTCGCGCCAGCGATAAGGGAACACCTGGGTCCCCGCCTCGACCGCAACCGTCACCGACGTCGTGAACGACAACACGTCGACGACGACAAGGCAGGCGGTGTCTTGCGCGAGAAGCTGCGCGCCGACTGGTCCCCACTCGAACCGCACGCCATGGTTTGCCTGCATGAACCAATCACCCATGAACGGAGATCATGCCAGGGCCCCCGGCGTGGACTTCCCGATCAGGGGACTGTCTCCATGGACGCTGGGGCCACCCCAACGCAGCCCCTGATTGGTCAAGCCACTCGGGCGTTTTGCCGGTGACATCAACGTGGACGACAGCCGGAACTCCAGGGCACAGCATCGAGGTTGGTCAGAGGAAGCGGCTCCCTACACCCGCTGTACGGTCCCGGACCGTAGGGTCCCGGATTTTCGGGCCCCGCATTCTTGACTCCAAGGTCAAGAATGGTGCTAGTCTTCTGATCATGGGAAGGCCCAAGCAGTTCGATCCGGATGCCGCCGTCGAGGACGCCATGAACGTGTTCTGGCGGAAGGGTTATGCCGCGACCACGCCGCAGGACCTCGTTGACGCGATCGGCATCGGCAAGGGCAGCCTGTACAACACCTTCGGCAGCAAGCACGCCTTGTTCGAGCTGGCGCTTCGCCGCTATCGCGACAGCCAGGCCGTCGCCCTCATCGAGATGGTCGAGGAGCCCGGCCCGGTCAAAGCGCGCCTGCGCAAGACGTTGAAGTTCCTTGCCGAGATGGACCTCGCCGACCCGGACCGTCGCGGCTGCATGGCCGTGAACACGGCGGCGGAGCTCGCCGGCACGGACCGGGTGGCGACCGAACTCGTCCAGCGCATGTTCGCCCGAACCGAGGGTGCCTTCCGCGCGCTGATCGAAGAGGGGCAGCGTTCCGGAGAGATCGCGCCGGAACGCGATCCCGCAGCCTGGGGAAGCCTGCTGCTGAATACCGTCGTGGGCTTGCGGCTCATGGCGCGTGTCGCCGAAAGCCCCGATCGGCTCGTCCGGGTGATCGACGCAACGGTCGACTCCCTGTAGGCCAACCCGCAGCATTCGGTTCGCTTGGGTGATCGCTGCCCAAATTTTGTACCTACAGTTCAAAAAAGGAGTGTCATGGACCTCGATCTCACCGCCAAGACGGCCGTTGTCACCGGGGCCGGCCGGGGCATCGGGCTTGCCACCGTCCGGGCCCTCACGGCCGAAGGCGTTCGCGTCGTCGGCGCTGCCCGCACCATTACGCCCGAGTTGAAGGAGACCGGTGCCTACACGGTGTCGGCCGACCTGAGCACCGCCGAAGGCGTCGCCACTCTCATGGACAGCGCCCTCACCGAGCTGGGCGGTATCGATCTGCTGGTGAACAACGTCGGAGCCGGGGACGACGTCGAGCCCCTCGGCTTCCTCGACACCGAGGACTCCCGGTGGACCCGCGTCCTCGACCTCAATCTGCTCAGTGCCGTTCGTGCCGCCCGCGCGGCGCTGCCGAGCCTGATCGAGCGCCGTGGGTCGATGGTCAACGTCTCGTCCATCAACTCCCGGCTGCCCGCCGCCGGCCCGGTGGCCTACAGCGCGGCCAAGGCGGCTCTTTCTGCCCTCGGCAAGTCACTGGCCGAGGAGTTCGGGCCCCAGGGCGTGCGCGTGAACACCGTTTCTCCCGGAGTGGTCCGCACTGCCATATGGGAGGACCCCGAAGGATTCGGCGGCAAAGTGGCGGCCGGAGCCGGGGCGGAGCACGCCGCGTTCCTCCAGCAGATCCCGGAAGCCTTCAACATCACCACCGGCCGCATCACCGAACCCGAAGAAGTGGCGGCCCTGATCGTGTTCCTTCTCTCCGACGTCGCGGGCAACATCACCGGCGCCGACCACATCATCGACGGCGGCACTGTCAAGACACTCTGAATCACGGAGTCGCACGGGGCGGGGCCGCAGGCCACAGGGTCGCTCTGTTGCGGATCGCGAGATCCTGCACCCCCGCCGCGGGGCCTCGCGGTCACACCAGTTCGGGCTGCGGTTCCAGTTGCGGTACCGGTACGGGCTTCGGTTCCCAGGCCTTGGTGGTCCGTACGTAGGCGTAGATCACCGAGACCATCGCCAGGATCAGCAGCGGTCCGAACACCCACGGATTCTCGGCCATGTACACGGGCAGAAAGCGGTACGACACCAAGAACGCGGTGAATATCGTGGTGCCGTAGGCGACCAGCTGAATTCCCGACCGGTCCCAGCCGCGTTCCTGCGCGCGCAGAGCCGTTTCGATGGTGAGCGTGAACACCACGCCGGCGATGATGTCCGTGCCGTAGTGGTAGCCGAATCCCAGCGTCGCGCCGAGGGTGGCTATCAGCCAGAAAGCGCCGCCGAACCGAAGAATGCGCGGGCCCTTGCGGGAATGGATGAAAATTGCGGTGGCCCACGCCGTGTGCAGGCTGGGCATGCAGTTGCGCGGGGTGATCTCGTCGAACGGCATGTGGTGCGGCGCGGTGATCGGCGTCGGCGTGTTCGGCCACAGGTCGGCCACCGCCCAGTGCCCGCCGTCGGCGCCGTAGGCGAAGATCGGGCCGACCACCGGGAAGATCATGTAGATGCCCGGTCCGAGGAGGCCGATCATCAGGAAGGTGCGCACCAGGTAGTGGCTGGGGAACCGGCGCTCGGCCGCGACATTGCGCAGCTGGTACAGCGAGACGAGCACCGCGGCCACCGCGAGCTGGATGTAGACGTAGTCGAGGATGTGGTCGCCGATCGGACCGGTGGCCTTGACGATCCGGCCCGCCAGCCACGACGGGTTGCCCAGCGCGTGATCGGCGGTCGCCACGTACTGGTCGAGCACGGCCGGTCGGGTCTTCGAGGTGATGAGCAGCCAGGTGTCGCCGGTCTTGCGGCCGGCCACCAGCAGCAGGCCCAGCCCGACGCCCTTCAGCAGCAGCACGCGCTCCCGGCCGGTGCGGCGCGTGACGGCGATGACCGCATAGCCCAGAACCACCCACAATGCGCCGTTGCCGAACATCATCTTGACGTCGAGCGCCCACCGGACCAGAAAGAAGACGACGTCGATGCCGACTGCTATTCCGGCCGCGATGAACCGCTCCCGCCAGGTGAGCACCACCATCATCAGGGCCATGGAGGCGTACAACAGTGGCCCGGATTTCGGGGCGAGTACGACTTCTTTGGCCTGGTTGGTAATCGGCCCCGGCTGGCCGTAATGGCGTGCGGCGATTTCGAGCGCGATGAGGAATCCGAGGGCCACGACGCCGACCGCGGCCCACAATATGGCCCGCGGTTGACGCCATGCGGCGAACGTCATTCTGGAGTTTATTCGAGATATCAATTGCCCGGCCGATGTGTTGGACGTCGATTAATGGATCACTCATCGTGCTTTCGTTGTGAGTCCGAACATGTTATCGGAGTGGTGTGGCCGGGTTTCCGGGACGCTCGTGGTTCGGGGGACCTCAGTCCAGTACGTCGGCGAGATCGCGGAGCAGCCGGGCCTTCGGGCGGGCGCCCACCAGGGACTTCACGGGCTCGCCGGCGCGGAAGAGCATGAGCGTGGGCATGGACAGCACGTTGTAGGCCGCCTGCGTGCGGGGGTTGGTGTCGACGTCGATCTCGACGATCCTGAGCCGGCCCGCCTCCTCCGTCGCCAGCTCCTTGAGGACCGGGGCGATCTGGCGGCACGGGCCGCACCAGGCGGCGGTGAACTCGACGAGGACGGGCAGCTCCGAGGCGAGCACCTCGTCCTCGAAGGTGTCGTCCGTGACGACGGTGACGGCGGCGGTGGCGGCGGTGGCGGTCGTGATCCCGGCCGTGGTCGTGGTCATGGGGTGGTCCTCCCGGCATGGGTGTCGGTATGGGTGTCGGTGCGCGGTGGTACCAGGGCGCACAGCGGCGGTGGTCCGCCCGGGACGTCGGCCTCCGCCTCCAGCTGGGCCCGGGCCAGCTGGGCGCCGACCTCGGCCCGTACGCGCTGGAGGTGCCCGATGACCTCGTCGAGCTCGGCCAGCTTTCGGCGGTAGACCGCCAGCGAGGCCGGGCAGGAGTCACCCGCCGGGTGCCCGGCGCGCAGGCACTCCACGAACGGACGGGTGTCCTCCAGGCCGAAGCCGAACTGCTGGAGGGTACGGATCTGCTGCACGAGGCGCAGATCCTCCTCGTCGTACGTGCGGTAGCCGTTGCCGGTGCGGCGGGCGGGCAGCAGGCCCAGCGACTCGTAGTGCCGCAGGGTGCGGGTGGTGATGCCCGCGCGGTGGGCCAGTTCGCCGATGCGCATGGGCATGACGGTAGACCTTGACGTCGGCGTCAAGGCCAGCCGGTCAACGCCGGCTGACGCGGTCGCCGGCGGCCGCTAGGGTCCGATCATGACCGCACCTCTGATCGTCCAGGACGAAGGCCCCGCATCCGAAGGCCCCGCATACGAAGGCGCCGCATACGAAGGCGCCGCGTGCGAGGGGCTGTTGCCCGCCACGCGGCGCGCGCTGCTGCGGCGCGTGGCCGTGGGACAGGCGGAGGGGCGGGCCCCCTCCCTCGTGGGGGCCGTGATGCGGGACGGGCGCATGGTGTGGTCCGCCGGCCGCGGCAGCGTGGACGGTCACGTGCCCGGGGCGCGGACGCAGTACCGGATCGGGTCGATCACCAAGACCTTCGTGGCCGTGCTCGTCCTGCGGCTGCGCGACGAGGGGCTGATCGACCTCGGCGATCCGCTGCGCGAGCACCTGGACGTCCCGGAGGGCGGCGACGCCACGATCGCCCAGCTCCTCGCCCATACCGCCGGGCTGGCCGCCGAGCCGCGCGGGCCCTGGTGGGAGCGCACGGACGGCGCGCTGCGCCCCGAGCTCGCGGACCTCTTCGGCGAGCGCCCCCAGCGCCACCCGGAGGGCCGGCTGTTCCACTACTCCAACACCGGCTACGCGTTGCTGGGCGCGCTCGTCGAGCGGCTGCGCGGGGACGACTGGTTCGAGGTGCTGCGCCGGGAGGTACTGGTCCCGCTGGGCATGGACCGCACGACGTACGGCCCCGAGGCGCCGTACGCGCCGGGCTGGGCGGTGCATCCGTGGGCGGACGTGCTGCTGCCGGAGCCCGCCGTGGACACCGGGCGGATGGCACCGGCCGGCCAGTTGTGGTCCACGGCCGAGGACCTCTGCCGCTTCGCGGCCTTCCTGCTGGACGGGGACGAGCGGGTGCTCGCGGCGAGCTCGGTTGCGGAGATGCGGTCGGCCGAGACGGCGCCGCAGGGGCCGGAGTGGGCGGGCGCCTACGGCCTGGGGCTGCAACTGGCTCGCCGGGACGGCCGGTTCCTCTTCGGGCACACCGGATCGATGCCGGGGTTCGTGTGCACGCTGTGGGTGAGCCCCGCGGAGGGTGTCGCGGGCGTGGCCCTCGGCAACCGCACGAACCTCTTCGAGGTGGGCCCGGTGGCGGCCGACCTGGTGGGTACGGTCGCCGAGCACGAGCCGCGCCTGCCGGAGCCGTGGCGTCCGCTCGGACCGGCGATACCGGAGCTCCTGGCTCTGACCGGGCCCTGGTACTGGGGCGCCACCGCGTTCGTGCTGCGGCTGGAGGCCGACGGCGGGTTCGACCTGTCGCCCGCCGGGGACGGCGGGCGGGGCGCCCGCTTCCGGGCCGAGGGCGACGGCACCTGGACGGGCCTGGACGGGTACTACGCGGGGGAGACGCTGCGTGTGGTGCGTGCCGAGGACGGCTCGGTGAGCCATCTGGACATCGGCACCTTCGCGTTCACGCGCGAGCCCTACGCGGGCGAGGGCGTGCCGGGCGGGGTGGACGAGGGCGGCTGGCGGCCGGCGGCCCCCTGACCGGCCGCTCCCGCGCCGGAGGGGGCCGCCCCGCGTAGGGTCGGCAGAAGATCCTGTACCCGTCCGGAAGGCGCCTCACCGTGACCGCGAAGACCATCCCCGACCTCCCCGGCCTCCTCGACCTCCCGCCGTTGGGTGCGGGCGACTTCGCCCGTGTCGAGGACAAGGTCGCCGCGCTGATGCGGACGCGGGAGAGCGTGGTGATCATGCAGGGTGAGGCACTGCTGCCGCTGGAGGCGTGCATCCGTTCGGCCGTACGGCCCGGCAGCACCGCGCTGAACGTCGTCACCGGTCCCTACGGGGAGACGTTCGGCGACTGGCTGCGCTCCTGCGGCGCGCGGGTGGTGACGGTGACGGCGCCTTTCAGTGGTGCCGTCCGGCCGGAGCAGATCGATCAGGCGCTGCGGGAGCACCCGGACATCGACTTCGTCAGCCTCGTGCATGCCGAGGCGGCCACCGGCAACACCAACGCCGTCCCCGAGATCGCCGCGATCGTGCGCCGGCACGGCGCGCTGCTGATGCTGGACGCGGTCGCCTCCGTCGCCGCCGAGCCGCTGTGCACGGACGAGTGGGGCGTCGACCTGTGCGTCATCGGCGGCCAGAAGGCGATGGGCGGCCCGGCCGGCGTCTCCGCCGTGTCGGTCAGTACCCGCGCGTGGCAGCGGATCACCGAGAACGAGCAGGCGCCCCGCGGCTCCTACCTGTCGCTGCTGGACTGGAAGGAGCGCTGGATCGACCGCGGGCGCACGGCGCTGCCGCACGCGCCGGCGCAGCTGGAGATGCTCGCGCTGGAGCAGGCCGTCGACCGCATCGGGGCCGAGGGGCTGGAGCGGGTCATGGCCCGGCACCGTGCCGCCGCCACCGCCGTCCGGGCGGGGGTGCGGACGATGGGCGGACTGCGGGCCTACGTCGTACGGGACGAGGACGCCGCTCCCGTCGCCACCACGTTGCGCACCGACGGCGTGGACGCCCGCGAGGCCGTGACGCTCGCGCTGGCCGCCGACGGATCGCTGCCGCTCCAGGCGGCGGGCGGGGCGCTCGCCGCCGAGGTCGTCCGGGTCAATCACTACGGCTCCGCCGCGAGCCGCGAGGTGGTACTCGCCTCGCTGTCCGCGCTGGCGGAGGCGCTGCGCACGCTGAACGTCGCGGTGGCGGACACCGCCGAGGTCCTCGCGGCCGCCGAGGAGGCCTGGGCGGCAGCCGACGCCGCCTGAGCCGACCCCGGCCCCGCACAGCAGCCGTCATCGGCGCGCCGACGCGCCGATGACGGCTTTTTGCTGCTCTTCACCCGGATATATCGCTCTTGTGGCGCCACACCTCCTCCTCGATCGGCACGGATAGAATCGGAACCACCATCCCGTTTCGCTTCAGCCCCCTCCGGAGGTCCGTCGCATGGCACCGCCGCCGCCCGGCCCGTCGCTCCGGGCGGACGCCCGCCGGAACCGGGAGCTCGTCCTCCAGGCGGCCCGATCCGCCTTCGAGGAAGCGGGGTTGGGCGTACCGCTGGGTGAGATCGCCCGCCGTGCCGGGGTCGGGACGGGCACCGTCTACCGTCATTTCCCTTCCAAAGAAGCCCTGTTCAGGGCGACGGTCGCCGACCGGGTGCGGCTCTTCACCGACGCGGCAAGGGAATTGGCCGATGCGGCCGACCCCGGGACGGTGTTCTTCCGCTATCTCGCCTCGGTGGTACGGCTGTCGGTGCGGAACAAGGGCCTCTGCGACGCGCTGGAGGCGAGCGCGGAGGGGCGCTTCGCCCCGTCGCCGGGTATCGAACGGGACTTCCGCGAGGCCCTGTCCGTCCTGCTGGTCCGCGCCCAACGGGCGGGCGCGGTAAGGAAGGACGTCGACACGGGCGACGTCCTGGCCCTGCTCCTGGGCTGTCTGTCCATGGAGCAGCGGCAGGGGCTGCGGCAGGGCGGCCCGGGGGCGGCCGGACGGATGACGGCGCTGGTCTGCGACAGCCTCCGCCCCGGCCGGAACGTGACGAAACTACCCTCGAATCCCGTCCCCGGCCGTAACGAAACGGGATGTGCCGTCTGCGGCGGCCCGGTGACCGCGGCGCGCACCGGGCGTCCCGCCCGCTACTGCGGTGCCGCCTGCCGGCAGAAGGCGCACCGCACGCGGACGCGGCACCGGGCCCGTACGGCCGACTGACCGGCTGGCCGTTTGACTGTTTGACCGTTTGGCCGTCTGGCCGTCTGCCGCGCGGGGATGCGGTCAGGCGACGGGGGCGAGGGACTCCACGGCCGCGACCAGCGGCGCCAGCTCGGGCCGGGCCGCCGCGTCCCGCAGCGCCTCGCGCAGCGCGGCGTCGTTCGTCGGCCGGGCCTCCTCCAGCAGGGCGATCCCGGCGTCCGTGACGTCGGTGTAGATGCCCCGGCGGTCGGTGAGGCAGAGGTAGCGCGTCAGCAGACCGCGGTCCTCCAGCCGGTTGACCAGCCGGGTCGTGGCGCTCTGGCTGAGGACGACCGCGTCGGCGACCTCGTTCATCCGCAGGTGCCCGCCCTCGCCGCTGTGCTGCCGGCTGAGCACGTCCAGTACGGAGAACTCGCGCACGCTCAGCCCGTGGCCGGCCTGCAGCGCCCGCTCGATGTGTGCCTCGATCCGCCCGTGCAGCGCGGAGAGCGCGCACCAGCCCTGCGCCAGGCCGACCAGAGCGGGGTCCGTGGTGCGGGACATGGGTGCCCTCCTTCGGTGGAGTCGTACCCGTCCAGGATATCCCGTGCCCGCAATAGCCCGCGCTTGCAACTATATGCATGTGCAATTATTGTCTACGCCGGTAAGGGTCGATCGCAATGAAGCGTCCCCGTCTTCCCCCCGTCCCCTTGTGAAGGACCCCGTCATGCCCCTCGCCCTGCTGGCACTCGCCATCGGCGCCTTCGGTATCGGCACCACCGAATTCGTGATCTCCGGCCTGCTCCCCGGGATCGCCGCCGAATTCGGCGTCTCCATCCCCACCGCCGGCTTCCTGACCACGGGATACGCCCTCGGCGTGGTGATCGGGGCGCCCGTCCTGGCCATCCTCGGCGGCCGGGTCTCGCGCAAGCGGATGCTGATGGCGCTCATGGGCCTGTTCGTCGCCGGAAACGCGCTGTCCGCCGCAGCGCCCGTCTTCTCGCTCATGCTCGCCGGGCGCATCGTGGCCTCCCTCGCCCACGGCGCGTTCTTCGGCATCGGCTCGATCGTCGCCGCGGAACTCGTCGCACCGCAGAAGAAGGCCGGCGCGATCGCCATGATGTTCACCGGCCTGACCACCGCGAACGTGGTCGGCGTCCCCCTCGGCACCCTGCTCGGGCAGAACGCCGGCTGGCGGGCCACCTTCTTCGTCATCGCCGGCCTCGGCCTCCTGGCCGTCTTCGGCATCGCCGCGCTCGTCCCCCCGATGCCCCGCCCGGAGCGGACGCGCGTCGCCGGGGAGCTGGCCGCCTTCCGCAACCCGCAGGTCCTGTTGGCCATGGGCATGACCGTGCTCGGCTTCGGCGGCGTGTTCACCATGAGCACCTACATCACGCCGATGATGACGGACGTCACCGGCTACGCCCCGTCCTCCGTCACCTGGCTGCTCGTCCTCTTCGGGCTCGGCATGGTCGCCGGCAACCTCATCGGCGGCCGGTTCGCGGACCGGGCCCTGATGCCCATGCTCTACACCGCCCTGAGCGGACTCGCGATCGTCCTCGCGCTGCTGCCGCTCGCCGCGCACGACAAGCTCGCGGCGGCCGTGGCCGTCCCACTGATCGGCGGCTTCGGCTTCGCCACGGTGCCGCCGCTGCAGAAGCGGGTCCTCGACCAGACCGCGGACGCGCCCACGCTCGCCTCGGCCGTCAACATCGGCGCGTTCAACCTCGGCAATGCGATGGCCGCGTGGCTCGGCGGCGTCGTCATCGCCGCCGGGTTCGGCTACACCGCGCCGAACTGGGTCGGCGCGGCCATGACCGGCACCGCCCTGCTGCTCGCGCTGCTGTCCGCGACCCTGGAACGGCGCGCGGGCGCCGCGCCACGTCCCGAGTCGGCCGAGCCGGCCGCGCCCGCCGCGCCCGCCTACGCTCGGGAGGCATGAGCAGACTGCACTTGTTCGATCTCGACGGCACGCTGATCCACGGATCGGCGGCCGCCGTCGAGATATCCCGGCAACTGGGCGTCGAAACGGAGATCGGCGAACTGGAACGGGCCTTCGCGGCGGGCCGGCTGACCCCGCCGCGCTTCGCCGCCCTGGCCGTCGAACTCTGGGCCGACCTCACCGAGCGGCAGGTCGCGGCGGCCTTCGAGGCCGCCCCCTGGCTGGACGGCATCCGCGAGGTCTGGACCGACATCCGCGCCCGCGGCGAACGCTGCGCGGTGATCTCCCTGTCACCCTCCTTCTTCGTGGAGCGCCTGCTCGACTGGGGTGCCGACGCCGCTCACGGCTCCCGCTGGCCCGACGTTCCCTTCCGTGGCCCCGTGGACCCCGCGGGCATCCTGGACGCGACGGCGAAGGTCCGGATCGCGGACGAACTCTGCGCCACGTACGGCCTCGGCCGCGCGGACTGCGTGGCGTACGGCGACTCGATGTCGGACGCGCAGCTGTTCGCGGCGGTACCGGTGTCCGTGGCGGTCAACGCCGACCACCACGTCCGGGACATCGCCGTACACGCGTACCGGGGCCGCGACCTCCGCGAGGCATACGCCCTCGCCGGCGGAGCCGCCGGCTGAGCCCTTTGCCGCCGTGCCGGCGGGCGGCCGAGACGCCCCGGCCCGGCGGTACCGAGCCGGGCAGGGCCCGGCACTCTTCCCCGCCGCGATGCCGAGCGGCCACGGTGCACCGGCCTGGCGGTGCCGAGCCGGGCCGCGCCCCGGGCGCAGCCCCGTCGGGCAGGTGCCCGCGCAGTTCTTCCCGCCGCGACGGCGAGTGGTCACGACGTGCCGGTCCGGCGGTGCCGGACTGCGCCGCCCCCCCGGCGCAGCCCGCGCCGGGCAGGGCTCGGCACACTTCCCCGCCGCGATGGCGAGCGGCCACGGTGTACCGGTCCGGCGGTGCGCGCCGGGCCGCTGCCCCGGCGGGGCGGTTCTTCCCGCCGCGGCGGCGAGTGGTCACGACGTGCCGGTCCGGCGGTGCCGGACTGTGCCGCGCCCCCGGCGCAGCCCCCGCCGGGCAGGTGCCCGCGCGGCTCTTCCCCGCCGCGCCGGCGAGCGGCCACGTCGTGCGGGACCGGCGGTGCGGGCCGGACCGCTGCCCCGGCCTGGGCGGCTCTTCCCCGCCGCGACGGCGAGCGGCCGCCCCGTGCCGGGACCCGCCGTTGCCCCGGAATCCGCCGGCAAGGCGCCCGGCACGTGCCGGAGGTATGAGGCCCGGCGGGGCAGCGTAACCGAACGGACGCTCTGCCGCCGGGAGTTGCCGCAAATCCGGTGCGGCCGGGGCAAGCGGTGGCATGCTGCGCGCACTGGCACAACGACTCATCAGCTGAGCGGGGATTCGCGTGCAGACTCCGTCGTACGCGGACGTGCGAAGACCGGCCGAGAGATGTTCGAGGCGAGGCAGCGATGGACGCTCCGACGACCCCGCCGCCCCACGGCGGTGCACTGGACCACGAGCACGGCGGTGAGCGGGGCTGGTCCACCCCGGACGGGGCACGGCCGCGCCCCGTACCCGCCCATCCGGCCGGAGGCCCCGAACATCAGCGCCCCGACGAGAAACCGTCCGCCCCGCCCGGCCGCCCCCACACCGGCGCCGATCACCCCGCTCCGGGACGCGGCCTGCCCGGGCCCTCCCCCGACACGCTCCTCGTCCGCCGCACACTGGCCGAGATCGAACCGGTCGCCGACAAGGCCACCTCCTACTTCTACGCGCTCCTCTTCCTCCGCCACCCCGAACTGCGCGAGCTCTTCCCGGCAGCCATGGACACCCAGCGCGACCGGCTCTTCAAGGCCCTGCTCACCGCTGCCCGGCACGCCGACGACACCCCCACGCTCACCGAGTACCTCTCCCGGCTCGGCAGGGGCCACCGCAAGTACGGCACACGTCCCGCTCACTATCCGGCCGTCGGCGAGTGCCTCATCGGCGCCCTCACCCGCTACGCCACCCACACGTGGAGCGAGGCGGCCGAGGCCGCCTGGGCGCGGGTGTACACGGCGATCTCCCAGATCATGATCGACGCGGCGGCGGAGGACGAGGCGACCTCGCCCGCCTGGTGGCACGGCGAGATCGTGGCCCACGAGCCGCGCACCCCGGACGTCGCCGTGCTGACCGTACGGCCCGACCAGCCCTACCCCTTCCTCGCCGGCCAGTACGCCAGTGTGGAAACCCCCTGGTGGCCGCGGGTGTGGCGGCACTACTCCTTCTCCTGCGCGCCCCGCCCCGACGGGCTGCTCTCCTTCCACGTCAAGGCCGTGCCGGCCGGCTGGGTCTCGGGCGCGCTGGTGCATCGCGCCCGCCCCGGCGACGTCATCCGCCTCGGCCCCCCGTCCGGCTCGATGACCGTCGACCACGGCACCGACGACGGGCTGCTGTGCCTCGGTGGCGGCACGGGCATCGCCCCCATCAAGGCCCTCGTCGAGGACGTCGCCCGGCACGGCCGCAGCCGCCCCGTCGAGGTCTTCTACGGCGCCCGCCGGACCGGTGACCTCTACGACATCGACACCATGCTGCGGTTGCAGAAGTCGCATCCCTGGCTCTCGGTCCGGCCGGTCGTCTCCGACGGTCCGACGGGCGGGGTCAGCGGCCAACTCCCGCAGGTCGTCCGCAAGTACGGGCCCTGGACCGCTTATGACGTGTACCTCTCCGGGCCGCCCGCGATGATCCGCTGCGGTGTGGACACCCTGCTCGGCATCGGCATACCGTCCCACCGCATAAGACACGACGCCCTCGAGGAACTGACGAGCACCAACTGACCACCTACACAACCGATGTTGATACCCGTGAGGCGGTGTCCGATGGCGAGCGACGGCGAGCGACGGCTCCAGGAGGAGCTGGGCACCACCGAGCGGGCCGGCCGGTTCTACGACGAGCAGGTGCTCCCGCACGTCAACGCGCGGATGCGCGAGTTCGTGGCCCGGCAGGAGATGTTCTTCCTCGCCACCGCCGACCGCAACGGCGAGTGCGACAACACCTTCCGGGCCGGCCCGCCCGGCTTCCTGCGGGTGCTCGACGAGCACACGCTCGCCTATCCGGAGTACCGGGGCAACGGCGTCCTCGCCAGCATGGGCAACATCCGGGAGAACCCCCATGTCGGCATCCTCATGGTCGACTTCTTCCAGGACCGGGTGGGGCTGCACGTCAACGGCCGCGCCCGCCTCGTCGCGGACGCCGAGCTGCGCGCCGCGCACCCCGCGCTGCCCGTCGACGACGTGCCCGGGCGGCGGCCCGCGGTGTGGGTCGAGGTGACGGTCGAGGAGGCGTACATCCACTGCGCCAAGCACATCCCGCACCTGTCCAAGGTCGTCCGTGAGCCGGGCGGCCGGGGCCGCGCCTGGGGCACGGACGACGCGCGGCGCAAGGGCGGCGACTTCTTCGGCGCGGCGGCCGAGGCCCGCGAGGGCGCGGCCGCCGGCCGCTGAGCCGGGCGGCCCGGCCGGGTCAGCCCAGGTCGTCGGCGAGCAGCATGCGCACGCCCTCGATGTTCGCGCGCAGATAGGCGCGCAGCGACGGCGGCACCAGCTCCACCGTGGCGATCCCCGACCGGCTGAAGGGGATGCGCACGACGTCGTACGTACCGCTCGGCTCGTCCACCTCCGGGCCGTGGCGCAGGGAGAGGTCCATGGAGGCGAGGCGGCAGACGAAGAAGTGCTGGATCTTCACTCCGTGGTGGTGCGGGACCGTGTCGACGAAGGCCGGGACCACGTCCACGACCTTGGCGCCGAGCTCCTCGTCCACCTCGCGGTGGAGGGCGGCGATCACGGTGGAGTCCTCGGGCTCCACACCGCCGCCCGGCGTGATCCAGTACGGCGGCTGGCCCGGCTTGACGCGCTTGATGAGGATCATGTCGAGCTCGCCGGAGGACGGATCGCCGTCGAGCAGGATGGCACGGGCGGTGCGTTTGACCACGGGGCGTTCGGTCATGGAGGACATCTGCCGCGCGAACCCCCCGGTGAAACCCCTTCTCACCGGGTTCTCACCGGGGAACCTCACCAGGAGACGGCGGCGCGCAGCAGCCACTCGTGCGCCCGTGCGAGATGCGGATGCGCCAGCGTGCCGGCGCGCACGACCAGGAAATAGGTGCGCAGCGGAGGCACCGGCGGATCCAGCAGGTCGACGACCTCGCCGGTGTCGAGGGCGTCGCCGCACAGATAGCGCGGCAGCACGCCGATGCCCGCGCCGGCGATCACGCAGGTGAGGACGGCGCGCAGATCGGGGACGACGACCGTGCCGGCGGCCAGCGGCTTGGTGTCGAAGACGGCGGTCCAGTAGCGGGAGACCAGCGGCAGGCTCTCGTGCACCTCGACCACCGGCAGGTGTTCCAGGCTGCGCACGCCCTTGTCGCGGACGACGGCGGCGCCGCCGAGCCGGGCCGCCCAGCGCGGGGCGCCGACGAGCACGTGCTCCTCGTCGCAGAGCGGGGTGGCCGTCAGCAGCCGGCCGCGCGGGCGCGTGGTGGTGATGGCGAGGTCGTGTCGGCCGGCGGCGAGCCCCTCGAAGAGCTCGTCGGCCATGCCGTGCGCCGCCCGGACGGCCAGCCCCTGGCCGACCAGCGGGGTGAGCGCGGGCAGCACGCGCAGCGCGGTGAACTCCGGCGGCCCCGCGAGGTGCAGGGTGTGCCGGGCGCCGTCCTCGTCGAGGCCGGACTCGGTGATCTCCAGGAGCGCGTCCACATGCGGCGCCATCTTGTGGGCCAGCTCGTCGCCGAGGGACGTCGGGCGCACCCCGCGCGCCTCACGGAGGAAGAGCGGGCGGCCCAGCTGCCGTTCCAGCGTCCGGATCTGGCTGGTGACCGCCGGCTGCGAGAGGCCCAGCAGCGCGGCGGCGCGGGTGAAGGACCCGGCCCGGTGCACGGTGACGAAGGTGCGTAACAGGGCCAGATCCATGCCTGCTCCTCGACGGCCGCCAACCGATCGTGAGGGAACTATAAATAAGTCGATAGGTCTGTGTCGTCACCGTGATTGGACACTGACGGAGAGTCAACTAGCCTTGGTCGGGCGGCCCCTTGCGCGGGCCCCGGGACGGCTCGAGCCAAGAGGGGGGAGGCTCGAGCCGTCTTCGCGCGGAGCGTGGGCGGTGCGGGCGACCTCGTCGGTGGGGTCTGTGGGGTCGCCGTGGCCGGTCGGGGGCATGGCCGGGTCAGTCCTGGTCGTCCGGCAGGATCATGTGCATCATCCAGGCCACGATCGAGATGATGACGCCGCCGACGAGCGCCGACCAGAAGCCCGCCACATGGAACGCCAGGTGCAGCCGGCCCGCCAGCCAGGAGGTCAGCATCAGCATCAGCGCGTTGATCACCAGCGTGATCAGCCCGAGGGTGAGGATGAAGAGCGGGAAGGACAGCAGCTTCACGACCGGCTTGACCACGAAGTTGACCACTCCGAAGAGCAACGCCACGAGGATCAGGGCGAGCACCTTGCGGGCGGTGTTCTCTCCGGACAGCGTGATGCCCTTGAGCAGCCAGATCGCGACTGCGAGGGCGGCCGCGTTGGCCACCGTCTTGACTACGAAGTTCTTCATGGTGAGATCGTTGCAGACGTGCCGGGCGACGCGGATCGGCACGATGGGACCCGCCCGCGCGGCCGGGTCCGGACGGCCGCGGCGGCGAGGGTGGAGGACGGATGAAGGCGTTCCGGCTGGACGAGCTGGAAGCGGAACGGATCGCGAACCAGGGCGCGTATCTGCAGTTCCTGCGCGAGCGCAACATGTCGGTCGGGCTGTACGCGCTGGACGCGGGGGACACCGACCCGCAGGGCCCGCACGCGCAGGACGAGGTGTACCTGGTGATGAGCGGCCGCGCGTCGATCACGGTCGGAACGGAGACCACCGAGGTCGGGCGGGGCAGCGTGGTCTACGTGCCGGCGGGGGAGACGCACCGCTTCCACCACATCAGCGAGGACCTGCGGGTCCTGGTGGTCTTCTCTCCCCCTGAGAGCTGACGGGCGCCCCCGGGATCCCGTAGGGGGACGCTCAGGGGCGGACGGGGGACGCATGGCCCCCGTCCGCGGGCCGTCCCCGCCTAGCATCGGAAGCAGGCCGGGGCATCCGGCCCCCGGGCCGCCGGCGCGGCCGGTGACTCATGAACGGAAGGCAGAGGACGACATGGCCGAGAAGGGAATATTCGCGGGACTGCCCTGGTGGGTGAAGTGGATCGCCGTGCCGGTCCTCGTCCTCATGGTGTTCGGCAGCCTGATCATGAGCGTTCTGGGCTTCGTCATCGGCCTGCTCTTCAAGGCGCTGCTGCTGGTGGCGCTCGTGGGCGGTCTGATCTTCCTGGTCAAGAAGTTCACGTCGTCGTCCTCCTCGAAGGGCGACTGGTAGTCCGCGCGAATCCGCGTGCCCGAATCCGGGTACGCGAACGCGAATGCGCGTACGCGAATACGGGCACGCGAAACATGCGCACGGAAGCGCGGCGGAGCGGGCCGCCCGCGGCGCCGGCCGCTGCCCGTCCGCTCAACTCAACTCAACGAAGCGGAGGGCGAGGAGTTATCTCCCCGTCAACCTGAAACCGCCCCGCACCCGTAATCCGTGTGCGATCCGTGCGCACCGGAGGAGGGTCTTCCGGCGGGCCGCCGGACCCGCCGCGGGGGGTCAACGCGGGTGCGGACCGCCGCAGTACGTCCTCCCCGTCCCTCCGCGTCACCTGCCCCGACGGAGCGCCGCCCGGCGCCGTCGGGGCTTTGTCGTGCCTGGTCACGGACACTCTGCGTCATGGTCGCTTTGGCCAGTTCTCGGCCGTTCCGTGCCCCCAAATCCGCCAGGAACGACTCCGTCTCGTAGTCGAGTCGCTACGCTCCAGAGTCGAAGAACTCGTAAGCTTCACTCTCGATCTGTATCGGTAACTGAAAAATCACTCCTTGTGATCCGCTGGGCGTTGTTGTCAGACTATGGCGTCATTAGGGCCATGAGGATCCAATCCCGGCCAAACCGACGAAGACGGGGCATTGGGCGATGCGCGACACAGTTCAGGCAGAAGTGATCATGACCTTCCTCGTCTCCGAGGAGCTGTCCTTCCGGATCCCGGTGGAGCTGGAGTACGACAGCAGCGACCCCTACGCCGTGAAGTTCACCTTCCATCTCCCCGGCGATGCCCCTGTGACCTGGGCATTCGCCAGAGAGCTGCTGCTGGACGGGCTGAGTCAGCCCTCCGGCGAGGGCGACGTGCACATCGCCCCCGCCTCCGCGCAGCACCTCTCGGACGTCTTCATCAGGCTGCAAGTGGGCGGCGAGGGCGCGCTGTTCCGGGCCGGGGCGGCGCCCCTGGTGGCCTTCCTCGACCGCACCGACCGGATCGCCCCGCTCGGCGAGGAGCGCTCGGTCGCCGACTTCGACTACGACCTGGCCGCGGCGCTCGACAACATCCTCGCCGGCAATCCCGAGGGTCAGAACGCGGGTTAACGGCCCGGCGTCCGGCCGTCCGGACCGTCGGCCGGCTCCCCGGACCCCTCGGCGGGGTCCTCGATCGGCACCCGCTCCGTACGCGGCGCAGGAGCCGCCGTCGTCACCCCGCTCGCCGCCGCCGGCACCGGAGCCGGGACCCGAGGCACGGGATCCGCCCCCCGCGCCGCCGGACCGCCCCCGACCCCACCGGAGCCCTCGCCGGAGCCGTCGTCAGCGCTGCCGGACCCTTCGCCGGCGCCGCGACCGCCGCCCGTGCCGCCGAGGCCGACGCCGCCGCCGACGCCGGCACCGTTCGTCCCCATGGCCGTCAGCAACTGGCGCGCCAGCCCCAGCCCGGTGCCACCCATCGTCAGTGCTTTCGCGAAGAGCTCGGACATCCCGTCCGCGCCGTTCAGCAGCACCATGTGGTCCACGTTCCCGAACGCCTGCGCCCCCGCCCGAACGATCTCGGGCCACCGCTCCGCCAGTTGCTGGGCGACGACCGCCTCCTGGTTCTCCGCGAGCGCCGCCGCCCGTGCCTTGATCGCCTCGGCCTCGGCCAGGCCCAGCGCCCGGGCCGCCTCGGCCCTCGCCAGACCGCCCGCCCGGGCTGCCGCGGCCTCGGCCTCACCCGTCGCCCGCGTCGCGGCGGCCTCGGCCTCGCCGTGCGTCCGGGTGGCCTCGGCCTCGGCGCTCGCGGCCGCCTTCACGCGCGTCGCCTCCGCGGCTGCCGCCAGCTCGGTCTCCCGGGCCCGCGCCTCGGCGGCGGAGATCCGGGCGTCCCGCTCCGCCTCGGCGAGCGTCCGCTTCTCGTAGGCCGCGGCGTCCGCCGGCTTGCGCACGTCGGCCTGGAGCTGCTGCTCCCGCCGGTGGGCGGCCAGCTCTGCGACCCGGGTCTCCTGGACCACGACCTCCTGCTGCGCCGCCGCCTCGGCGAGCGGCCCGGCCTGGCGTGCCTTGGCGGCCGCGCTGTCGCGCTCGGCCTGGTAGCCGGCCTGGAGGATCTCGCTGTCCCGTTGGGCCTCCGACATGCGGGCGGCGGCCTGCTGCTCCGCCTCGGTGGCCAGCCGGTCCGCCTCCGCCTGCGCGATCCGGGCGTCCCGCTGCACCGCGGCCGCGTGCGGCGCGGAGAGGTTCTTGATGTAGCCGGTCGGGTCCTGGATCTCGTGGATCTGCAACGAGTCGATGATCAGGCCCAGCTTCTCCATCTCCGTGCCCGACGCGGCCCGGGTCTCCCCGGTCAGCCGCTCCCGGTCGCGGATCATGTCCTCCACCGTCAAGCCGCCGACGATCGAGCGCAGATGGCCCGCGAAGACGTTGTGCACCCGGTCGCCCATGAATTTCTGCTGGTCCAGGAAGCGGCGGGCCGCGTTGGCGATGGAGACGAAGTCGTCCCCCACCTTGAAGATGACCACGCCGTGCACCTTGAGTGGAATGCCCTGTTTCGTCACGCAATCCACATGGAGGTCCGCTTCGTTGAGGTCGAGTGACAGCTTCCGCACCGCCTGCACCCCGGGCAGCACGAACGTCCCCCGCCCCGTGACGATCCGGAAGCCCATCCCCTCGCCCAGGCCCTCCGTGCGGTGCTTGGACCCCGAGATGATGAGCGCCTCGTTGGGCTCCGCGACCCGCCACATGAGCTTGAACAGCCCTATGACGACCCCCACTGCGACGAGGACGGCCCCCGCCACGACGCCGATGAGCATGCGCCATTCCCCCTTTTTCGGCCCCGGTACGGGACCTGAGATGCCGAAGTGTGCGCCTCGGCCGCGGCGCGGCGCTAGGGGTGGCAAACAGATCCCCTACCGCCACGGTCCGGCGGAGGGGCGACTAGCCGTAGGCCGGCGAGACGTACACCGTGCGCGGCGGCTGGTACTCCACGACGAGGACCAGCGTGCCGCGCTCGATCCGCTCGCCGGGCTCCGCCGCGTACGCCAGGAAGGCCTCCGCCCCGCCGCGCACGCGCACCATCACCTCGCCGACCAGCCCGGGGCCGATCGCCCCCGTCACCCTTCCGAGCTCTCCCACCATGCGGTGGCCCCCCCTCCCGCGTCACTTCGCCCGGCGGCGCCTGCCGCCCCGCGCCCGGGAGCGCCCGCCGGATCCCTTGACCGCATTGTGCCGGTCGGCACTGACAACCAGCGCGGCCAGTACGGTCGTCACCGGCACCGAGGCCACCAGCCCGATGCTGCCGACCAGGGTGCGGACGATCTCCTCCGCCACGATCTCGCTGGTCGCGACCGTGCCCACCCCGCTGTCCGCTATCGAGAAGAGCAGCAGGAGCGGCAGGGACGCGCCCGCGTAGGCCAGGACAAGGGTGTTGACCACCGACGCGATGTGGTCCCGTCCGATGCGCATCGCCGAACCGTAGAGTTTGCGCCAATTCGCGGACGGGTCGGCCTCCTTCAGCTCCCACACCGCCGACGTCTGCGTCACCGTCACGTCGTCGAGCACACCGAGCGAGCCGATGATGATGCCCGCGAGCAGCAGACCGCGGATCTCGATCTGCGGGTAGAGGCCGTGCACCAGCCCCGTCTGGTCGTCGGTGTTGCCCGTCAGCCGCGCCCACTCGGTGAAGAGCGACCCGAGCAGGCCGATGACCAGCAGCGACGTCAGGGTGCCCAGGACGGCCACCGAGGTCCGGGCGTTGAGGCCGTGGCACATGTACAGCGCGATGAGCATGATCGCGCTGCCGCCGACCACCGCCACCAGCAGCGGATCGCTGCCGTGCAGGATCGCCGGCAGGATGAACAGCGTCAGCACCCCGAAGCTGATCGCGAGCGCGACCAGGGCGAAGACCCCGCGCAGCCGGCCGACCACGACGACCGCCAGCGCGAACACCGCCGCGAGCACGGCCATCGGCACCGTGCGGTCCACGTCCGTGACCGAATAGCGCAGGTTCTCCGGCGCCTTGGGCGCGTAGGCGAGCACCACCTTCTCGCCCACGGAGTAGTGGCGCGGGGCGTTCGGCTGCACGATCTCGGTGAACTCGCGCCCCTTGTCCGGGCCCGAGGTGACCTCCACCGACGACTTCTCGCACGGCCCCTGGGGCGGGGCGGGCGCACCCTCCTGGCCGGGCGCCGGCTGCTGCGGCTGCGCGCCCACCTTGGCGCAGTCCACCTCCTCGATCTTCACGACCCGGCCCGACTCGGTCTGCTGGTCGAGCCCCACCCCGGTGTGCGGATGCGGCGGCGCGCCGCCCGGCCACAGCACCACGAGCCCGGCGAGCACCGCGATGCCGAAAGGAATCAGCACCGCCGCGATCACCTTGCGCAGATGCGCCGAGACGGGCGTGGCCGGGCCGTGGCTGTGTCCGTGGCCATGGCTGTGGCCGTGGCTGTGCCCGTGGGCATGGCTGTGTCCGTGGCCCTGGCCAGGGGTCTGTGCGGGCGCGTGCGGTTCCGTTCGGGTCACCCCCCGATCATCGCAAGCCCCCCTGGCCCTTCGGCCGGGGTAGGCGCTAGCGTTGTCCCGCCTTTGCAATCGCGGGAGCTCGGAGCACCGGGCTGAGAGGGCGCTGACCTCCGTACAGATGTACGGAAACGGCTGCGTCGACCGCCGAACCTGTTACCGGGTAATGCCGGCGTAGGGAGTTCTGGTCTCATGACCTCGCAAGATGCACGCACGTCCGAATCCGGCCGGGAGATCGGCTGGCACAAGGACTATGTGACGGGCTCGCGGCCGGACCTCAGGGTGCCGGTGCGGCGGGTGCACCTCACCAACGGGCAGGACGTCCAGCTGTACGACACGTCCGGCCCGTACACCGACCCGAACGTCGAGACGGACGTACGGCGCGGACTCCCGCCGCTGCGGGAGAACTGGATCATCGGGCGGGGCGACACGGAGGAGTACGCCGGTCGTCCCATGCGCCCCGAGGACGACGGGATCAAGCACACCTCGCCCCGTGGCGGCCTCAAGAACCTCGACGCGGTCTTCCCCGGCCGCCCCCGCCAGCCCCGCCGGGGCCGTGGCGGCGCGGCGGTCACCCAGCTCGCCTACGCGCGGCGCGGGGAGATCACCGAGGAGATGGAGTACGTCGCGCTCCGCGAGAACGTCTCCCCCGAGACGGTCCGCGAGGAGATCGCGGCGGGCCGTGCCGTCCTTCCGGCCAATGTGAACCACCCCGAGATCGAGCCGATGATCATCGGCAAGAAGTTCCTGGTCAAGGTCAACGCCAACATCGGCAACTCCGCCGTCACCTCCTCCATCGAGGAGGAGGTGGAGAAGATGACCTGGGCGACCCGGTGGGGTGCCGACACGGTCATGGACCTGTCCACCGGGCGCAACATCCACACCACCCGCGAGTGGGTGCTGCGCAACTCCCCGGTGCCCATCGGGACCGTGCCGCTCTACCAGGCCCTGGAGAAGGTCGACGGCAAGGCCGAGGAACTGACCTGGGAGATCTACAAGGACACGGTCATCGAGCAGGCCGAGCAGGGCGTCGACTACATGACGGTCCACGCCGGCGTGCTGCTGCGGTACGTCCCGCTGACGGCCCGTCGCAAGACCGGCATCGTCTCGCGCGGCGGTTCGATCATGGCCGCGTGGTGCCTCGCGCACCACAAGGAGTCCTTCCTCTACGAGAACTTCGAGGAACTCTGCGAGATCCTCGCGGCGTACGACGTGACGTACTCCCTGGGCGACGGCCTGCGGCCGGGCTCGATCGCCGACGCCAACGACGAGGCGCAGTTCGCGGAGCTGAGGACGCTCGGCGAGCTGAACCGCATCGCCAAGCGGCACAACGTGCAGACGATGATCGAGGGCCCGGGCCACGTCCCGATGCACAAGATCAAGGAGAACATCGACCTCCAGCAGGAGATCTGCGAGGAGGCCCCGTTCTACACGCTCGGCCCGCTCACGACCGACGTCGCGCCCGCCTACGACCACATCACGTCCGGCGTCGGCGCGGCGATGATCGCCTGGTGGGGCACCGCGATGCTCTGCTACGTCACCCCCAAGGAGCACCTGGGCCTGCCGGACCGCGACGACGTGAAGACCGGCGTCATCACGTACAAGATCGCGGCCCATGCGGCGGACCTCGCCAAGGGGCACCCGGGGGCGCAGGAGTGGGACGACGCGCTCTCCGACGCACGCTTCGAGTTCCGCTGGGAGGACCAGTTCAACCTGGCCCTCGACCCGGACACGGCCCGGGCCTTCCACGACGAGACGCTGCCGGCGGAGCCGGCGAAGACGGCGCACTTCTGCTCGATGTGCGGGCCGAAGTTCTGTTCGATGAAGATCTCGCAGGACATCCGGCGCGAGCACGGCGGCGAGCTCGCGGCCGCCGAGATGCAGGCCGAGGCGGAGGCCGAGGCCGGGATGGCGCAGAAGTCGAAGGAGTTCGCGGCGGCGGGGAACCGGGTGTACCTGCCGATCGCCGAGTAGCCCCGGCTACCGGCTCCCGCCGGCCCTGACGCGGCGCCCCGGCCTCGGCCGGGGCGCCGCTGCCGTCGGTGGCTCCCTCATGGACCGCTCCCGGCGCGGGCGTCAGTGGCCCAGGCTCGCCTTGAGCACCACGATGAGCAGGCCGAGGACCAGATTGACCGCTCCCGCGGCCAGCACCAGCCGGAACGAGGCACCCGCCCGCAGGGCGGCGGTGGTCGCCCAGCCGACCTGGCCGGCCACCGACACGGCGAGTGCCAGCCACAGTGTTCCCTCGTAGCCGAGTCCCAGCAGCGGGCTGACGACGACCGCGGCCGACGGAGGGACGGCGGCCTTCACGATCGGCCATTCGCCGCGGCAGACGCGGAAGATCTCCGCCCGGCTCAGCGGCACATGCAGGATCCGCTCCCCGAAGAGGCGGGCGAACACGTGGGCGGCCCAGAACACCAATCCGGTGGACAGGAGCAGGACGACCAGTTCCGGCCGGGACGGCGCGGCGACCGCCCCGGCCCCCGCCACCACCGAGGCGGCGAGCAGCGAGCCGTACACGGCGCTCGTGTAGTCGGCCCGCGCGGTGCGCGCCGGTGGCGTCCGCGCGTCCTGTGCGGAGGGCCGGCCCCTCATGGTTCCAGTGTCACCGCGTGGGGCACCGGTCGCACGGTGACCGGCCGGTCCGGCGGGTTGGTACGGTCGACGCCATGCCCTCCGACTCGCCGTCCTTCACCGAGCGCGCCCGCCGGCAGCAGATCATCGAGTGCACCATCGACCTGATTTCCACCAAGGGCTATCCCGCGACCTCCCTTTCGGCGATCGCCGAGCGGGCCGGGATCTCGAAGGCGGCGGTGCTGTACCACTTCACGTCCAAGGACAACCTGACCCGGGCCACGCTGGAGCAGGTGCTGGAACGCTTCATGGCGTACGTCTCCACGCGTGTGGCCGCCCAGCCGGATCCGCTGGCGGCGATCGTGGCGTACGTCCGGGCGATGGTCGGGTACCAGCAGGCGAACCGCCGGCACGTGCGGGTGATCACGGAGATGCTGCTGGACGACGAGGGCGGTACGCGGCTGAAGACGCCCGGCCGGCACGACACCCACGGTCGCTGGCAGATGCTGGCCGGTCTGCTGGCGGAGGGTCAGCGTGCCGGGCTGTTGCGCGAATTCGACACGCGCAGTGTGGCGCTGGCGATCGGCGGGGCGATCGACGGGGTGATCGCGCACTGGCTCGACCACCCCGAACTGGACCTCGACGCCGCCGTCGACGAGCTGGAGACCTTCACCCGGTACGCCATCGCGCGCCGGGACTGAGCGCGGGGAGCACGGCGGGCGTGGTACTCGTGCGCCCCCGCGTCCTCACGCCCGCGCGAAGGCGGGTGCGTGCTCCGGGCGTATGCCGACTCCGCCCAGGTACGCCGCCACGGTACGCAGCGGCGGCACCCGGCGCAGCACCCGGTACGGCAGGGGCAGACGGCCGGGGACGAGCGTGCCGGCGAGGGCCGGGCGCAGCAGTACCTCGTGCTCGCCCAGCTGGATCCGCTGGGCGAGAGCCATCGGCAGCCGGCGCCGCCGCTGCACCCGCGCGAGGTCCTGTACGCGCACCGTGCCGCGCCGCAGGGGCTCCGCGAGGATGCGCGCCGCGGCGACGGCGTCCTGGATGGCGAGGTTGACGCCCACGCCGCCGACGGGCGACATGGTGTGGGCCGCGTCGCCGATGCACAGCAGCCCCGGCCGGTACCAGCGGGGGAGCCGGCCCATCGAGACCTCCAGCAGTTTGACGTCGTCCCAGGAGCCGATCGCGTCCGTCGTCCCGGCGTCCCAGCCGAAGAGGGCGCCCAGCCGGTCCCGGAACCACTGGATGTCGTGGGCGCGCAGCTCGCGGTCGCGGCCCTTCGCGAAGAGGTAGGAGGTCTGGAAGTAGTCTCCGCGGTCCATGGTGACGGCCACCTGGCCGCCGCCGACCCGGCCGAAGACCCTGCCGTCCCCGGGCCCGGCGCCGGTGTCCGGCACCGGCACGCGGACCTGCCAGACGTCCATCGGCACGTCGAACTGCTGCTGCCGCAGCCCGGCCTGCCGGCAGACGAGCGAGTCCCGTCCGTCGCAGGCGACGATCAGGTCCGCTTCGATCTCGCCGTGCGTGCCCTGCTCGTCGGTGTACCGGACGCCCGTCACCCGGCCGTCCTCGGTGAGCAGACCGGTGACGGGGGTGGACATCCGCAGAGTGAAGGAAGGTTCCTGCGCGGCGGCGCCCGCGAGCAGGTCGAGGAAATCCCACTGCGGGACCATCGCCATGTACTTGTACGGGCCGGGGATGCGCCGCAGGTCGGCGGCGAGGACGCTGGTGCCCTCGATGTGCATCCGCATCTGGTCCATCCTGCTGTGCGGAAGCCGTGCGAAACGCTCGCTCAGGCCCAGCTCGTCCAGCAGCCGCAGGGTGGACGGGTGCACGGTGTCCCCGCGGAAGTCGCGCAGGAAGTCCCGGTGCTTCTCCAGGACCGTCACCTCGATCCCGGCCCTGGCCAGCAGCAGCCCGAGCATCATGCCCGCCGGTCCGCCGCCCACCACACAGCACGTCGTGCGTTCCATCGTCGCCCCGCCCTCCCGGTCCCGACCGGCCCCGTCGACCAAGCATGTCTGACCGGTCGGTCAGTAATCTAACCGATCGGTCAGGCGGACCCAAGGGGCGACCCCCGCGCCGCGTTCGTGCGGTGCTACTCCGGGTGGTGTTCGGGCCCGCCGTACTCCGGGCTGGTGTAGTCGGGGCTGGTGAAGCGGGGGCGCGTGGGCGAAGGGTCGCGCTCGGGAACGGAGAAGCCCGGGCGCGTGTAGCCGAGCTGGGGCGTGCGGCCGAGCCCCTCGCGCTGCCCGCCGGCGTACGACCGGGGCGGCGTGGCCGCCGGGGCGCTCGCGAGGGCCTCGCGGAGGAAGGGCAGGATGCCCCGCTCCAGCAGCGCCTGACGCCACGCCTCGCGGGCCCGGTCGGCCTGCCGCGCGGCCGGGTCGCCGTCCGGCGCGGGGTCGGCGCCCCGGCCGTTGCGCAGGGCGGTGAGCAGTATGCCGGTCGTGGCGATGAGCACTCCGGCAGCGGTGAGGCCGCCGAACCACCAGCCGACGGCGATCATGGGGCCGGCCACGGACTCGTCCGAGCCGACGGTCCGCATGGCGTAGCCGATGATGAGGAAGAGCAGCGCGGCGATTCCGGCGAGCACGGGCGCCAGCACGACGAGGACCGCGCCGGCGCCCGCTCCCGGGGCCTCGGGGGCGTACCCGGAAGGGGCGGATTCCGGGCCGGGCGCCGCACCGTGATCCGGTTCGCCGCCCTCCGGTCCCGGCCGGACCGCGGCGGACCGGGCGCGCAGTTCCTCGCGCGCCTCGACGTAGTTCCGGTATTCCGTCATCGCGCAGGAGGAGATGGCGGTCATGGCCCCGATGGCCATGGTGCGCAACTGTTCGGTGTTGAGCCGCTTTCCTATCGCGGCGGCGAGTTCCGGGTCATGGTTCGCGGCACGCAACGCCTGGTCGAGGACCCGCTCGAATTCCGGGCGGTCTTCGGCCAGCAGGTGCGGAGCGCTGTTCATGTGCATCCCCCGATGCTCCGTAGGGCCTCGGTGCCGGCCGGTGCCGGCGGTGGGCGGAAACGGAGGAGAGCCTGCTACGGATAAGCCGATGGTAGAGCGGTACCGGCGCGAGGTGACAGTGTGTTTCCCGAATTACCCCGCGCCGGTGGAACTCGTCATCTGCCCGGCGTACGCGCCCGCGAATCCTCAGCCGGCCAGCGGAAGTTGCACCACCAGCAGTTTTCCGGCCATGGTGACGCCGCCGTCCATGGCCAGCGCCAGGCCGTCGGCGTACAGGTGCGGCCCGTCGACGGCCGGCGCGCCGTCCTCGCCGTCGGCGTCCTCGGTGCCGACCTCGCCCAGCAGATAGGGGATCGGGCTGTGACCGTGCACGATGCGGCTGCCGCCGTAGGTGCGCAGCAGTTCGCCGGCGGCCAGCGGGCCCGCCTCGTCGTCACGGAAGGCGAAGCGCTTGGTGAACTTGCGGAACAGGTCCCAGCACTCGTCCGGGTCGTTGCGCTGGAGGGCCTCGGTGACCGCGTCGTTGACGGCCTCGATGGAGTCGCCGTAGTCGAGGTAGGCCGTGGTGTCGGAGTGCAGGAGGAGGTGCCCGTCCTCCTCGGCGATCGCGTCGAGCCGGGACATCCACTGCAGGTGGTGGTCCTCCAGGCGCTCCATGTCGGTGCGCTGCCCGCCGTTGAGCAGCCAGGCCGCCTGGAAGGAGGCGGTTCCGGCGCCGGAGTTGACGGGCGTGTCGGCGAACCGCTTGGCGCCGATCAGCAGCAGCTCGTGGTTGCCCATGAGCGCCTTGCAGTAGCCGCCGGCCGCCGCCGCCTCGGCGGACAGCCGCATGACCAGGTCGATGACGCCCACGCCGTCCGGGCCGCGGTCGGTGAAATCGCCGAGGAACCACAGTCGGGCGTTGCCGGCCGACCAGTGGCCGTCGGCGTCGATCAGGCCTTGCGCGGCGAGCGCCTCGTGCAGCTCGTCGAGGTAGCCGTGGACGTCGCCGACGACGTACAGCGGCCCGGGGCCGGAGGGCAGCGGCTGGGCCTGGGGCTGCGGCTGGGGCGCGGAGACCGGGGTGAGCTCGACGGTCGGCACGTCGGCCGGGGCGCTCGTGCGCGCGATGACCGGCAGGTCCCGGGCGGTGGGCGTGTAGCCCTCGGGGTAGTCCGCGGGCGGCTCGGCGGGCGGCGCGGACCGGCCGTATCCGGGCATGCCGGGCACGGGGGAGTGCGCCGCGTACCCGGAGAAGGGCGGCATCGCCGCCGCGGTCCCTGCCGCAGGTCCCTGACCGGCCCCCTGAGTCATCGACCCCTCCACCATCGCGCCGCCGTGCACCTTGTGGACCTTGCCTGGTCGCCGGCGGTCCGCAGTGTCGTGCGCCCATCATAGGAATGACCGTCGCGGCTTGTGACGCACCAGGGGCCGTGAATCGGGGAAGGAGACAGGGATCGCCTGTCTTTTCTCCCCAAATGTAACGATAAATGCGCCGGTGGCGGCGGCGTGCCGGGGGCGGCGGCGACCGCCGGGCACGGACCCGTGATTTCCCCCTGAGCCGGAAGCGCGACGCGCGGGGTTGACGGGCGGGGGCCGCCGGGCCCGCCGGGTCAGCCGGTGGCCGGGCCGCGCGGGGCGCTCACGGAGGTGCGCGGGGGGCGTCGCTCGGACGAGGTGCGCACGATCAGCTCCGTCGGTATCACCTGCTCCACCGGGCGGCCGGTGTCCAGCCCCTCGATGGCGTCGATCAGCAGCTGGACAACCGCCGTGCCGATGCGGCGCGGCTTGAGCGACAGCGTGGTGATCGGCGGTTCGGTCGTCGCGTAGACCGTCGACTCGGAGCAGCAGACCAGCAGCAGGTCGTCCGGGACGCGCAGCCCGTAGCGGCGGGCGGCCGCGAGCAGATCGGTGCCGTTCGGGTCGAAGAGCCCGTAGACCGCGTCCGGCCGGTCGGGCCGGGCGAGCAGCCGGTCGGCGGCCACGGCTCCGGCGCAGGGGTCGTACGCGGGGTACGCCTCGTACACCGGGTCCTGGCCGACGCGCTCGCACCAGCCGAGGTAGGCGTGGGTGGACAGCCGGGTGTACGTGTCCGTGGTGGTGCCGGTGAGCAGGCCGATCCGCCGGGCGCCGGCCGCGGCGAGGTGGTCGAGGATGCCCAGCACGGCGGCCTCGTGGTCGTTGTCGACCCAGGCGGTGACCGGCAGGCTGCCGGCCGGGCGGCCGTCGGAGACCACGGGGATGCCCTGGCGGACCAGGTCGGAGACGACCGGGTCGTGGTCGGAGGGGTCGATGACGACTGTGCCGTCGAGGGCCACGTTGGACCACACGTCGTGCCGGGACGTCGCCGGGAGGATGACGAGGGCGTAGCCGCGGGCCAGTGCGGCGGAGGTGGCGGCCCTGGCCATCTCGGCGAAGTAGGCGAACTCGGTGAAGGTGAAAGGTTCATCCCCGTACGTGGTCACGGTCAGGCCGATGAGCCCGGACTTGCCCGTGCGGAGGGTGCGGGCGGCGGCCGACGGGCGGTAGCCCAGCCGGTCGGCGACCTCGCGGACGTGGCGGCGGGTCGCGTCCGGTAGCCGGCCCTTGCCGTTGAGCGCGTCGGAGACGGTCGTGATCGAGACGCCCGCGGCCGCGGCGACGTCCCGGATGCCCGCCCGTCCCTGCCGGTTGCCCCGGCGGGCGGTCTCGGCCCGGCTCACCTGGTGCTTCCCTGCTGCTGTCATGGCGAGCCGATAGTAGGGCTCGGTTGGTCCAGCGGCCGGGAGCCGCGGAGAGCGGTTGACAGGCACGTTTCTGCGCTGGCCAGCCTGCCAATGATCATGGAATCACAGGTAGTTGGCACGGTCTGCGGCGGGCCGTCCGGCTCCGGCCTCTCCGCGCCTCATGAATGGTCCAGGTCTCGAAGAGGTCTCAACTCACCTTCACGGGCGATGCGCGCCACGGCGCTCGCCACGGCGCGCGAAGACAGAGGGAGCGCCCTTCTCACTCTGGACGCCGCCCGGGGCAATCCTCATAAGGTGTGCAGTATTCATGTCCCATCCAGGAGGACCCGCGGTGACCGAGAAGACCCCGAAGCTGCGCCCCGCTCTCGAGAGCGTTCCTACCTACAAGCCGGGCAGGCCGGCCGCCGAGGGCGGCCCGGTCGCGTACAAGCTGTCCTCCAACGAGAACCCCTATCCGCCGCTGCCGGGTGTCCTGGAGAGTGCCGTCACGGCCGCGGGCTCCTTCAACCGCTACCCGGACATGGCCTGCGCGGGACTGATGGCCGAGCTGGCCGAGCGCTTCGACGTGCCGCTGACCCATCTCGCCACGGGCACCGGCTCGGTCGGCGTCGCCCAGCAGTTGGTGCAGGCGACGGCGGAGGCCGGTGACGAGGTCATGTACGCCTGGCGCTCCTTCGAGGCGTACCCGATCATCACCCAGGTCTCCGGGGCCACCCCCGTGCAGGTCCCGCTGACCTCCGGCGAGGTGCACGACCTGGACGCGATGCTCGCCGCGATCACCGACCGGACCCGGCTGATCTTCGTCTGCAACCCCAACAACCCCACCGGTACGGTCGTGCGCCGGGCCGAGCTGGAGTCCTTCCTGGACCGGGTGCCCTCGGACGTGCTGGTCGTGCTGGACGAGGCGTACCGCGAGTTCATCCGCGATCCCGAGGTGCCGGACGGCATCGAGCTCTACCGCGACCGGCCGAACGTCTGCGTGCTGCGCACCTTCTCCAAGGCGTACGGGCTGGCCGGCCTGCGGGTCGGCTTCGCGGTGGCGCACGAGCCGGTGGCGGCGGCGCTGCGCAAGACGGCCGTGCCGTTCGGGGTGAGCCAGGTCGCGCAGGACGCGGCGGTCGCCTCGCTGCGCAGCGAGAAGGCGCTGGCCGAGCGGGTGGACGCGCTGGTGGCCGAGCGGACCCGGGTGGCCGGGGGCCTGGCCGCGCAGGGCTGGACGGTGCCGGAGACGCAGGCCAACTTCGTCTGGCTGCGGCTGGGGGAGCGCACGGTGGACTTCGCGGCCGCGTGCGAGCGCGCCGGCGTGATCGTCCGGCCGTTCCCGGGCGAGGGTGTCCGGGTGACGATCGGCGAGACCGAGGCGAACGACCTCTTCCTTCGGGCGGCGGAGGAGTTCCGCAAGGAGCTGTGACACTGCCGGAGGCCTGCCGGAGATCTGACGGAGACCTGCCGCCGAAGCGACGGCCTGGACGCCGGGTGCCCCTTCCGGGGTGCCCGGCGTTCGCGTTTTCCGGTCCGGCGGGGCGAGGTGACGGAGAGGCACCCCCCGCATGACTGTCCGAAAACCCCGTGTGCCATCATGGCTTGTGAATGTGAACGCGTTCACAAGCTCGCTTTGATGTCCTGCTTTATCTGGGTCATACACGGGCAAACGCGGCGACGCGGGTGACGCGACAGGCAAAGGAGGACCGGATGGATCTGGCTCTGGCACCGGAGACGCTGGCGCGCTGGCAATTCGGCATCACCACCGTCTACCACTTCCTCTTCGTCCCCCTGACGATCAGCCTCGCCGCGATCACCGCCGGCCTGGAGACCGCGTGGGTGCGCACCGGCAAGGCCACGTACTTCCACGCCACCAAGTTCTGGGGGAAGCTCTTCCTCATCAACATCGCGATGGGCGTGGTCACCGGCATCGTGCAGGAGTTCCAGTTCGGCATGAACTGGTCGGACTACTCGCGCTTCGTCGGTGACGTCTTCGGCGCGCCGCTCGCGATGGAGGCGCTGCTGGCCTTCTTCTTCGAGTCCACCTTCATCGGCCTGTGGATCTTCGGGTGGGACCGGCTGCCGAAGAAGCTGCACTGCGCCTGCATCTGGATCGTCGCGGTGGGCACCGTGCTCTCCTCGTACTTCATCCTGGCCGCCAACTCCTGGATGCAGCACCCCGTCGGCTACACCGTCGACGAGGCGACCGGCAAGGCCCGGCTCACCGACATCTGGGCCGTGCTGACGCAGAACACCACCCTGGTCGTCGTCTTCCACACCCTCACCGCCGCGTTCCTCACCGGTGCCGCCTTCGTCGTCGGCATCGCCTCCTTCCACCTCTGGCGCGCCAAGCGGCGGAGCCTGCGGGGCGAGGAGAGCACCGAGAAGCAGCGCCACCAGATCGGCGCCATGCGCGCCTCGCTCCGCGTGGGCCTGGTCGTCGCGGTGATCGCCGGTCTCGGCACGGCGATCAGCGGCGACTCGCTCGGCAAGGTGATGTTCGAGCAGCAGCCCATGAAGATGGCCGCCGCCGAGGCCCTGTGGGACACCCAGGCACCGGCGCCCTTCTCGGTGTTCGCGGTCGGCGACGTGAGCAAGGGCCACAACAGCGTCGAGATCGAGGTCCCGGGCATCCTGTCCTTCCTCGCGCACAGCAACTTCACCGAGGCCGTGCCCGGCATCAACGACGTCGCACGACAGGAGGCCGACCGCTACGGCGGCAAGCCCGAGGACTACGTCCCCAGCATCTTCATGACCTTCTGGGGCTTCCGCCTCATGATCGGCTTCGGCATGACCTCGTTCGTCGCCGGCATCGTCGGCCTGTGGACCACGCGCAGGAAGCGCTGGCTCGACCCGCGCTTCCGGACCGGCGAGCACGAGGTGCCGAGGCTGATGCTGACGCGCACCCGCGAGCTGAGCCCCTTCCTCACCGCCTGGTCCTGGCGCATCGGCATCCTCACCATGGGCTTCCCGCTCATCGCCAACTCGTTCGGCTGGATCTTCACCGAGATGGGCCGTCAGCCCTGGGCGGTCTACGGGCTGATGAAGACCGGTGCGGCGGTCTCGCCCGGAGTGGGCCAGGGCGAGGTCCTCATCTCCATGGGCGTCTTCACGCTGCTCTACGCGGTGCTGGCGGTGGTCGAGGTGAAGCTGCTGGTCAAGTACGCCAAGGCCGGCCCGGACACCGACGAGCTGCCGCCCGCGAGGGACCCCCGGCTCCGGCTGCCCTCGGGCCGCGACGGCGACGGACCCGCCCGGCCGGCCGGCGACCCCCGGGACACCGGGGACGCCGAGGACGCCGACAAGCCGCTGACCTTCGCGTACTGACGCGGCGGACGGAACGGAGACACCCCCCATGCACCTCCACGACTTCTGGTTCGTGCTGATCGCCTTCCTGTGGACGGGCTACTTCTTCCTGGAGGGCTTCGACTTCGGCATCGGCGTCCTGACCGGGGCACTGGCCCGGGACCGCGTCGAACGCCGGGTGCTGATCAATACGATCGGCCCGGTCTGGGACGGTAACGAGGTCTGGCTGATCACCGCGGCCGGCGCCACCTTCGCCGCCTTCCCCGACTGGTACGCCACGCTCTTCAGCGGCTTCTACCTGCCCATGCTGGCCGTCCTCGTCTGCCTGATCCTCCGCGGCGTCGCCTTCGAGTACCGCCACAAGCGGCCCGAGGAGCGCTGGCAGCGCTCCTGGGAGCGGGTCATCTTCTGGTGCTCGCTGCTGCCCGCCTTCCTGTGGGGCCTGATCTTCGCGAACATGGTGCGCGGCGTGCCGATCGGGCCGGACAAGAACGTCACCGGCGACGTACTCGACCTGCTGGGGCCGTACGCCCTGCTGGGCGGCGTGTGCGCGGTCGTCCTCTTCACCTTCCACGGCGCGGTCTTCGCCTCCCTCAAGACCGCCGGTGACATCCGGCACCGGGCCAGGACCTTCGCCGGCCGGAGCGGACCGGTCGCCGCCGTGCTCCTCGGCGGGTTCCTGGCCTGGACGCAGGTCCACTCCGGCAACGGGCGCAGCCTGATCGCCCTCGCCGTCGCCGTGGCGGCCCTCGCCGGGGCGTGGGTCCTCGTCCGGGCCGGCCGGGAGGGCTGGGCGTTCACCCTCTCGGGGGCGGCGGTCGCGGCGGCCTTCGCGATGCTCTTCCTCGCGCTCTTCCCCGACGTCATGCCCTCCTCGTCGAACCCCGCGTGGAGCCTCACCGCCGCCGACGCCGCCTCCAGTCCCTACACCCTGAAGATCACCACCTGGGTCGCCTGCGCGATGCTGCCCGTCGTCATGGGCTACCAGGCGTGGACCTACTGGGTGTTCCGCAAGCGGATAGGCACCCGCCACATCCCCGCCTCCCACTGAGGGCCGGACACCATGAAGCCCGTCGACCCCCGCCTGCTGCGGTACGCCGCCGCGACCCGTCTCTTCCTGGCCGCTTCCGTGGGCCTCGGGCTGGCGGGGGCCGGCCTCGTCGTCGCCCAGGCGATGCTGATCGCCGAGATCGTCACCGGGGCCTTCCGGGACGGCCGCGGCACGGATGCCCTCGCCCTGCCGCTGACGCTGCTCGGCGCGACGGCCGTGGGCCGGGCCCTGGTCTCCTGGCTGACCGAACTGGCCGCACACCGGGCGAGCGCGGCGGTGAAGTCCGGGCTGCGCACGCGGCTGCTCGCGCACGCGGCACGGCTGGGCCCCGCCGCCCGTCCGGGCACCGGCGAGCTGACCACCCTGGCCACGCGCGGGATCGACGCGCTGGACGGCTACTTCGCCCGCTACCTGCCCCAGCTGGGGCTCGCGGTCGTGGTGCCCGTCGTCGTCCTGGCCCGTATTGTCACCGCCGACTGGGTCTCGGCGCTGGTCGTCGTGCTCACGCTGCCGCTCATCCCCCTCTTCATGGTCCTCATCGGCTGGGCCACCCAGTCCCGGACGGACCGGCAGTGGCGCCTGCTGTCCCGGCTCTCCGGGCACTTCCTGGACGTCGTGGCCGGGCTGCCCACGCTCAAGGTCTTCGGACGGGCCAAGGCCCAGGCCCGCTCCATCCGGGCGATCACCGCCGACTACCGGCGGGCCACGCTGCGCACCCTGCGCATCGCCTTCCTCTCCTCCTTCGCCCTGGAACTGCTGGCCACGCTGTCGGTCGCGCTCGTGGCGGTCGGCATCGGCATGCGGCTCGTGCACGGCGAACTCGACCTGTACACCGGGCTGATGGTGCTGGTCCTGGCGCCGGAGGCGTATCTGCCGCTGCGGCAGGTCGGCGCGCAGTACCACGCGGCGGCGGAGGGCCTCGCGGCCGCCGACGAGGTCTTCGCGGTGCTGGAGACGGAGCCGGACCCGGCGGGCGCGGCTCCCGCCCCCGACGCGCGGCACGCCGCGCTGACCGTGGACCGCCTGGTGGTGCGCCACCCCGGGCGGGCGGAACCCGCGCTGGACGGGCTGTCGTTCGAGGTGCGGCCCGGGGAGACCGTCGCCGTGGCGGGGCCCAGCGGAGCGGGCAAGTCGACCCTGCTGAGCGCCCTGCTGGGCTTCGCCCGGCCCGCGGGCGGCCGGGTGCTGATCGGCGGTACGGACCTGTCATCGCTCTCCCCCGAAAGCTGGCGGAACCAGGTGGCCTGGGTTCCGCAACGACCTCATCTGTTCGCCGGCACCGTTGCCGAGAACGTCCGGCTCGCGCGCCCGGACGCCACGGACGCGCAGCTGCGGGACGCCCTGCGGGCGGCCGGTGCACTCGAGTTCGTCTCCATGCTGCCCCAGGGCACTGACACTCGCCTCGGCGAGGACGGCGCCGGTCTGTCGGCAGGTCAGCGCCAACGCCTCGCGCTGGCCCGCGCGTTCCTCGCGGACCGGCCGGTGCTGCTGATGGACGAGCCGACGGCGGGGCTGGACGCCGGCACGGAGGCGTCCGTGGTGGAGGCGGTGCGCCGGCTGGCGGCGGGCAGGACGGTGGTCCTGGTCACGCACCGCCCGGCGCTGCTGGCGGTCGCGGACCGGACGGTGCGGGTGGGACTGGCGGTATCGCCCGGCGACGCACCGGTTGAACCGGAACGACGGGTATCGGCCACGCGGGCCTCGGTGGCTGCCGATGACGTTGTGGGTAACGAGTGGGCGGGTGGGCGAACCCCCGCGCGAAGCGCGGGGCCCCTGACCCGAGTCCGAGCGGCAGCTCGACCGTACCGAGCCCGACTGGCCCTGTCCCTGCTGCTGGGCGCCCTGGCCCTCGGCAGCGCGACAGCGCTGATGGCCACCTCCGGCTGGCTCATCTCCCGCGCGTCCCAGCAGCCTCCGGTGCTCTATCTGATGGTCGCGGTCACCGCGACCCGGGCGTTCGGGATGGGCCGCTCCGTCTTCCGTTACGCCGAACGTCTCGTCTCGCACGACGCCGTGCTGCGCGTCCTGGCCGACCTGCGGGTCACCGTCTACCGCCGGCTGGAGCGGCTCGCGCCGGCCGGGCTGCGGGAGGCCCGGCGCGGGGACCTGCTCTCCCGGCTCGTCGCCGACGTCGACGTGTTGCAGGACTACTTCCTGCGCTGGCTGCTGCCCGTCGGCACGGCCGTGATCGTGGGCGCGGCGTCCGTCGGCTTCACGGCCTGGCTGCTGCCGGAGGCGGGTGCCGTGCTCGCCGCCGGTCTGCTGGCGGCCGGTGCCGGTGCGGCGCTGCTGTCCGGGGCGGTGGCCCGGCGGGCCGAGCGGCGGCTGGCGCCCGCGCGCGGCGAGCTGTCCGCGCAGGTGGTCGGTCTGCTGGCCGGCACGGCGGAGCTGACCGTCGCGGGCGCCCTGCCGGCCCGGCTGGAACGGCTGCGCCGCGCGGACGGCACGCTCACCCGTATCGCCCGCCGCGCCGCCGCGGCGACGGCGCTCGGCGCCGGGCTCTCCGCGCTCGCCTGTGGCCTGACCGTGGCCGGCGCCGCCTGGACGGGCGTACAGGCCGTGCACGCCGGACGGCTGGGCGGGGTGTGGCTGGCGGTCGTCGTGCTCGTCCCGCTGGCCGCGTTCGAGGCGGTGGCCGGGTTGCCGCTCGCCGTGCAGTACCGCCAGCGCGTACGCCGTTCGGCGGAGCGCGTGTACGAGGTGCTGGACGCGCCCGAACCCGTGCGTGACGGTACGGAGCCCGCGCCCGGTTCGCCCTTCCCGCTGTCGCTGTCCGGAGTGACCGCGCGGCACGCGGGACAGACGGAAGCGGCCTTGGCGGGTTTCGATCTGGAGCTCCGGGCGGGCCGCCGGGTGGCCGTCGTGGGGCGGTCCGGCGCGGGCAAGACCACGCTCGCGCACGTGCTGCTGCGCTTCCTGGACATGGAGTCCGGTACGTACACGCTCGCCGGCCGGGACGCCGCCCGGATGGACGGCGACGCGGTGCGCCGGCTGGTGGGGCTGTGCGCCCAGGACGCGCACATCTTCGACAGCTCGCTGCGGGAGAACCTGCGGCTCGCGCGTCCCGGTGCGAGCGACGGCGAACTGCGCGACGCGCTGCGTGCCGCACGGTTGCTGGAGTGGGTGGACACCCTGCCGGACGGTCTCGACACGCCGGTCGGTGAGCACGGAGCGAGCGTCTCGGGCGGCCAGCGGCAGCGGCTCGCGCTCGCCCGGGCGCTGCTCGCGGACTTCCCCGTCCTCGTCCTGGACGAGCCCGCCGAGCATCTCGACCTCGCGACTGCCGACGCGCTGACCGCCGACCTGCTGGCGGCGACGGAGGGACGGACGAGCGTACTGATCACGCACCGGCTGGCCGGACTGGAGGCCGTCGACGAGGTGATCGTGCTGGAGCGGGGGCGCGCGGTGCAGCGCGGTCCGTACGAGGAGCTGGAGCGGGCGGAGGGACCGTTCCGCCGGCTGCTGGAGCTGGAGCGGGCGAGTGAAGCGTTTGCTCCTGCCGGTGAGGACCCGGGGCACGTCGACACCGCCCAGGTGGCGCTTTCCATGGCAAATGGGACTTATTAGGCTCTTGGCATGGCAGCCTCGGCAGAACCCACCGGCCCGCGGGACGCCGCGGCTCCTGAGGGACGCGCGGTGCCGCCGGATGCGCTGGACGTCGCCACCGAGGCCACCCGGAGCTTCCAGGGGCTGTCCACCGAGCTGACCGCACGCGTGCCGCAGCTGCTGGAGGCGATGCGGTCCGTCGGCACCGGCCTGGAGCTGCACACGACGCTCGACCGGATCACCAAGACGGCCGCCGAGCTGGCCGACGCGACCTACGCGGCCCTCGGCGTGATCGACTCCACCGGTGAGGGGCTCGCCGACTTCATCACGTACGGGGTCAGCGAGGAGGAGCACGAGCGCATCGGCGCGCTGCCCTCCGGGCGCCACGGGCTGCTGGGTGCGCTGATCCACCAGCCGGCGCCGGTCGTACTGGCCGATCTGTCGGCCGATCCGCGCGCCTGCGGCTTCCCCCCGGGGCATCCGCCGATGCGCGGCTTCCTGGGCGTCCCGATCCGTGTGGAGGGCGAGATCTTCGGCAATCTCTACCTCACCGAGAAACGCGGCGGCGGTGAGTTCAGCGTCGCGGACCTGCACATGGTGAAGATCCTCGCGACGGAGGCGGGCATCGCGATCGGCAACGCGCGGGTGCACGAGGAGGGCCTCCAGCGGGCACGCTGGATCGACGGCTCGGTGGCCGTCACCACCGCCCTGCTCTCCGGGAGCGATGCCGAGGACGCGCTGTCGGTCGTCGCCGAACAGGCTCGCCGGCTGGCCGTTTCGGCGGCCGGCATCGTGCTGCTGCCCGACAAGGAGGGCGGGCTGGAGATGGTCGCCGTCTCCGCCGACGATCCCGCCGGACTGCTCGGCACGGTCATGCCGCCCGGCAGTCCGGTCGTCTCCCAACTGCTGGCCGGCGAGCCGGTCTTCGTCGACGACTGCGCCACCGATCCCCGCATGGTCACCGAGGCCGCTCCGCGCTTCGGCCCGAGCATGCTGCTGCCGCTCAAGAGCGGCGACCGGGTGCTCGGCACGCTCGCCACGCCGCGGCGGCGCGGCGCGCGCAAGTTCACCGCCGCAGAGCGCCGGCTGGCCGGCCAGTTCGCCGCACAGGCCGCGCTCGCGCTCGTCCTCGCCGAGGCGCAGCAGAACCGGGAGCGGCTCGCCGTCCTGGAGGACCGCGACCGGATCGCACGCGATCTGCACGACCTGGTCATCCAGCGGCTGTTCGCCACCGGGCTGGTGCTGGAGAGCGCGCAGCGCAAGGCCGTCGTGCCGGAGGTGCGGACGAAGGTCGGGCAGGCGGTGGACGAACTGGACGTGACCATCCAGGAGATCCGGACGGCCATCTTCGCCCTGCAGCAGGGCCCCGGGGAGGCGCCAGCCGGGCTGCGGACGCGCGTCCTGCGGGAGATCGGCACGGCCGCCGTGCCCCTGGGCTTCCAGCCGTCCGCGACCTTCGTCGGACCGGTCGACGCGAAGGTCGGTGAACGGACCGGGAAGAACCTCGTCGCCGCGCTGCGCGAAGCGCTCTCCAACGCGTTCCGGCACGCGCGGGCGACCCGGATCGAGGTCGTCGTGGACGCGACCGTCACCCTGCCGGACGGGCGGGAGGCCGTCCGGCTGACCGTCGCCGACGACGGCGTGGGCATCCCGGAGGGCGGCCGCCGCAGCGGCCTGCGCAACCTCGCCAAGCGTGCCGAGTCGCTCGGCGGCTCCAGCTCGTACGGGCCCGGCATCGGCACCGACGGCGGGGGCACGCGGGTGGTGTGGGAGGCACCGGTCTAGTCCGTGCCTGGTCGTGCCTGTCTGCCTGTCGTGCCTGTCTGCCTGTCCCCGCCTGTCCCCGCCTGTCCGTGCCTGTCCGCCTGTCCGTGCCTGTCCGCCTGTCCGTGCCTCCCGCCGGCACGGTCCGCACTGTCTCACGGCCGTCCCACAGGGCCGGGCGGCGGCGTGTCGTCCTCCGAACGGACCTCTGCGGAAGCGACCGGCCGGACCGCGAGCCAAGATCGCGACCATGCGACGCCCGTTTCGTCCGTACCGGCTGGGCAGGGCCGGCTCCGCCGCCGCCCTGTGTGCGCTGTGCGTGGTCCTCGCCCCGCTGCCCGGGCCCGGACAGCCGGCCGCCGTACGGGCTCCCGGACGGCTCGCCCGGCTGAGTTCGGAGGTGTACCGGCTGTCGCGGGAGACGAGCCGGTTGCGGTCGCAGTACGACCACAGCGTGCGGGCGGCGCAGGAGGAACGCCTGCGCGCCGACCGGCTGGAGACGGAACTGCGCGGACAGCGAGTCCTCTCGTCCGCGCTGCACGAGGACGCCGGCGCCGCCGCCCGCGCGCAGTACCGCACCGGCGGCTTCACCGCCCGCGGCAGCGACGAGGCTGCCGCCGACCCGGTCGAGCTGCTGGACCTCCAGTCGGCCGACAGCAGCCGCAGGGACCGGCTGGGGCGGATGCTGGAGTCGTACGACCGCAGGGGCCGGATCCTGGCGTTCGAGAAGGAGACGGCCATCGCCGCCCGGCTCGCCCTGGACGACGACGTGGCCCGTCTGCGCGACGAACGACTCCTGCTGGAGAGACGGCTGGAGCAGGCGCGCGGTGAGCTGAACGTCACGGCCGCGACGGCCGTCGGCCGAGGACGCTGTCCGACCACCGACGCCGCCGCCGTACGGGCCCAGGACGACTCCGTGGCGGAGCCGCGGGACGAGCGGCCGGGTGGCGTCTGGACCCGCCCGGTCGAGGGCTACGAACTGTCGGCCGGCTTCGGCGGCGCCGGCGCCAAATGGGCGGGCAGGCACACCGGACAGGACTTCGCCGTCCCCACGGGGACGCCCGTACGCGCTGTCGGCCCGGGCACGGTGGTGTCGACCGGGTGCGGCGGCGCCTTCGGGATGAGCGTCGTGGTGCGGCACGACGACGGCTGGTACTCGCAGTACGCGCATCTGTCCGCACCGTTCGTGCAGCCCGGACAGCGCGTACAGACGGCCGAGTGGCTCGGCCTGTCCGGCACGACCGGGAACTCCACCGGTCCCCACCTGCACTTCGAGATCCGCAGGACACCTGAGTTCGGCAGCGCGGTCGAACCGGTGGGCTGGCTGCGCAGGCACGGCGTACGGCTCTAGGACATCCAGAGCGCGCCCGCCGTGCCGGTGGTGCGGTGCTGCGCCGTGCCGGGCCTCGCGTCCTGGCGGTGCGGCTAGCGGACCGCGCGCAGCAGCTGCTCGATGACCGCGGCGACGCCGTCGTCGTTGTTGGCGGCCGTGCGGCGCGTGGTGGCGGCCAGCACCTCGGGGTGCGCGTTGGCCATCGCGTACGAGGTGCCCGCCCAGGAGAGCATCTCCAGGTCATTGGGCATGTCCCCGAAGGCCACGACCTCCTCCGGCGAGATGCCGCGCTCCGCGCAGCAGCGGGCCAGCGTGCTCGCCTTGCTGACGCCCAGGCCGCTGATCTCCAGCAGCGCGGTCGGGCTGGAGCGGGTGAACGAACCGTGCGCGCCGCCCGCCGTGCGGGCCAGGGCCAGGAACTCGTCCGGTCCGAGCACGTCGTGGAAGGCCAGCAGCTTGATGACCGGGTCCCGGTGGCCGTCCTGGGACAGCAGCTCCTCCGCGGGGGCGACCATGGCGACGGGGTCGCTCTCGAACGGCGGGTAGTGCGGCTCGTAGTGCATGCCGGTGGTGCGCTCGACGGCGAACGAGGTCCCGGGCGCGGCCGCGCGCAGCGCGTGCACGACGGCCAGGGCGGAGGAGGTCTCCAGCGGGCGGACCTCCAGCAGGCGTCCGCCGTCGTGCAGGTCGACCACCACGGCGCCGTTGGCGCAGATGGCCAGCCCGTGGCCGTGCACGTGGTCGGCGACGACGTCCATCCAGCGGGCCGGGCGCCCGGTGACGAAGAAGACCTCGATGCCCGCCTCCTCGGCGGCGGCCAGGGCCGCGACGGTGCGGTCGGAGACCGTCTTGTCGTCACGCAGCAGGGTGCCGTCGAGGTCGGTGGCGATCAGCCGCGGAACGGCGGCTGACCGGCGCGGGGCCGGGGTCTCGGGCTGCTCGGTAGCTGAAGTCACGGCTCCCATTGTCGGCGACGGGCCGCCCGGTAGCGCACAGGAGTGCGATACCGGACGGCATCAGGCTGCTTTCCGCCAGGTCAGGCCCGTGGTTTTCGTCACCCGGCGACCGTGGTGACGCGATCGCCGGAGGCGGCCCGTAGGCTCGGTCCCATGCGACTGAGCACCGTGATCCTTCCCGACCGCCGCTGGTCCGAGGGCGGCCGGGAGTCCTGGCAGCGCGCCGAGGAGCTGGGCTTCCACGCCGCCTACACCTACGACCACCTGTCCTGGCGCTCCTTCCGGGACGGGCCGTGGTTCGGCGCGATACCGACCCTGACGGCGGCCGCCTGCGCGACCTCCCGGCTGCGCCTGGGCACCCTCGTGACCTCCCCGAACTTCCGGCACCCGGTGACGCTCGCCAAGGAGCTCATCTCCCTGGACGACGTCTCGGGCGGCCGTATCACCCTGGGCATCGGCGCCGGCGGCTCCGGCTTCGACGCCACGGCGCTGCTGCCGGCCGGGCAGGAGCCCTGGACGCCGCGCGAGCGCGCCGACCACTTCGCCGAATTCGTGCCGCTGCTGGACCGGCTGCTCACGCAGGACGTCGTCTCGCACGACGGCGAGCGCTACTCCGCCACCGAGGTGCGCAACATCCCCGGCTGTGTGCAGCGCCCCCGGCTGCCCTTCGCCGTCGCCGCCACCGGGCCGCGCGGGCTGCGTCTCGCCGCGCGGTACGGCCAGGCGTGGGTGACCACCGGCGACCCGAAGATCGCCGAGACCGGCACCCCGGCCCAGTCCCGGGCGGCCATCGCCGGACAGATCGAGAAGCTCGGCAAGGCCTGCGCGGAAGCCGACCGGGACGTCGCAGAGCTGGACAAGATCCTGCTCACCGGCTTCTGCCCGGAGCGGCCGCTGGAGTCCTTCGACGCCTTCGTCGAGTTCGCCGGCGCCCACGCCGAGCTGGGCATCGACGAGATCGTCATCCACTGGCCGATCGCCGACTCGATCTTCGCCGCCGACATGGCCGTCTTCGAGAAGATCGCCACAGAGGCGCTCGCGCAGCTCGGCTGAGCCCTTCCCCTCCGGGGGAGGGGCGCGGGTCCTCCGTGCGCGGTCCTCCGTGCGCGGTCCTCCGTGCGCGGTCCTCCGCGCGAGGGTCGGAAGAGGGAGAATCGGGGCAGAGGTACTCACCGAGGGGCGTTCCGCGAGGGCGTGAAGCCTTGGAGGTTCCCATGCCAGGCAGCCGATTCTCCCCCGACCGGGGGCTGACCAGCCGCATGGTCGGCACGATGTTCCTCATCGGGCTGCTCTATGTGGTGTTCGTCGGGGTGCTGGTGGCCCTGCTGCGCGGGGCCTGGCCGATCATCTTGATCGTGGCGGGCAGTCTGTTCGTCGCCCAGTTCTGGTTCAGCGACCGTATCGCCGCCTACGGCATGGGCGCCCGTGAGGTCACCCCGGAGCAGGCGCCCGAGTTGCACGGCGTCGTCGACCGGGTGTGCGCGCTCGCCGACATGCCCAAGCCCCGGGTGGCGATCGCCGACACCGACGTGCCGAACGCCTTCGCCACCGGCCGCAACCGCGAGAACGCGCTGGTCTGCGCGACCACCGGGCTGCTGCGCAGGCTGGAGCCCGAGGAACTCGAGGGTGTGCTCGCGCACGAGCTCTCGCACGTCGCCCACCGCGACGTGGCGGTGATGACCATCGCCTCCTTCCTGGGCGTCCTGGCCGGGATGGTCACCCGGATCGGTCTGTGGGGCGGCCTGCGCCGGGTCGGCGGGCGGGACACCAACACGGCCATCGTGATGATCCTCGTTCCGCTGGTCAGTGCCGTCGTCTACGCCATCAGCTTCCTGCTGACCCGGATGCTGTCCCGCTATCGCGAGCTGTCCGCCGACCGGACGGCCGCGCTGCTGACGGGCCGGCCCTCGGCGCTGGCGGCCGCCCTGACCAAGGTGACCGGGGAGATGGCCCGGATCCCCACCCGCGACCTGCGACAGGCCGAGCCGTTCAACGCCTTCTACTTCGCGCCCGCCTTCTCCCGGGAGAGCGTGAGCCGGCTGCTGTCGTCGCATCCGACGCTGGAGCAGCGGCTTGACCAACTCGCCCGGATCTCTGCTCAGTTGGGTGCCGTCTGACGGCCTTGTCCGGCAGTCGTGTCCGGCGGCAATGCCTGACGGCCCGGCCGGACCAGTGAGGAGGAGTGGACGCCTGTGGGTTTCCTGGACGTCATCCTGGGTCGCAGCAAGCCGGTGCGGCCCGACCTCGACCGGCTCTTCGCCCTGCCGTCGGCCGCCGTGACGCTGGAGGCGGGGGCCGGATTCACCCCCACCGGACGGGGGTCGGTCTGCTTCGCGAGCGTCGAGGGCGGCGCCTTCGACCGCCTCCAGCGGGACGTGCGGGAACTGCTCGACGCCGATACGGGGCGCGGCGGGATGCCCGTGGAGTTCAGCCGGGACGGCTACGGCTACACCTGGCTGCTCGCCCGGCAGTCCGCGGGTCCCGCCGGCGCGGTGGACCTGGTCAACGATCTGCACGCGGTCAACACCCTGCTGGAGGACGGCGGCTTCGGCCCCCAGCTGCTGTGCTCGCTGATGGGCTTCCGGGACGCGGGGCAACGCTCGCTCGCCCTCGTCTACCTCTACAAGCGCGGCAGCTTCTACCCCTTCGCCCCGGCGCCGGGCGGGACCGACAAGCGGGACAACGAGCTGGAACTGCGGGTGCGCGCACTGCTGGAGGGCGACCTGCCGATCGAGCGGGACCTGAGCCGCTGGTTCCCCGTCTGGGGTGCGCCAGGGCTGTGATCAGCGGGTGCGGCGGCTCAGCCAGGGGGTCATGCCGCCGGCGTGGGCCATGCTGATGACCTCCTTGTAGGTGACGTCGCCGGGCAGGGACACGATCAGCCGGGCGAAAGGCGGGTACCAGGTGGTCTTCACCCGGGCCCGGCCCGCGAGGACGGCGTCCAGGAACGCCGGTGCGTGCCCGGCGGGCACGTCGTAGAACTCGACACCCTCCACGGTGATCTTGGTGTCGCCCTCGGAGAAGACCTGTATCTCGACCACAGGCGACCCCGGGATGTCGACCACGGCCTCGTGCGGCAGCGAGCCGTCGTCGTCCAGCACCGCGAACGCCCCGGACGAGGTACGGCGTCCGGACTGGTCGGCGCCGATGGCGTGCTCGACGCACGCCTCGCGGCCGTGCCGTGCGGCGACCTCACGCAGGGCGGTGACGGTTGCTTCGGTGCTGGGGAACGGCGGCTGGTCCATACCACCTGATCATGCCGTAGGGGCGGGGCGGGCGACCCAGGGGCTTTCGCCCCCCTGCCGTCCTCAGCCGTCCTCCAGCCGTTCTCAGTCATCCTCAGCCGTCCTCAGCCGTTCTCAGTCGTCCTCGGATCCGCTGCCCTGCCGCTCCTTGATCTGCTCGGCGGCCCAGCGGGCCCACTCCTCGTGGGTCGCGGTGGAGCGCAGCCCGTACTCGAGGGCGAGGCGGCCGTAGACCGCGAGGGGATCGTCGTCCCACTCGATCGACTCCTCCAGCTTCTTCAGCGCGGCGTACCGGCCGGCGGCGCGCTCGGCCTCGGTGGTCAGGTAGGCGAGGGCCTCCACCGGGGTGAGGAGGTTGAGGAAGAAGACCCGCAGCAGGGTGTCGCTGCGGCGTATCCGTTCGGGCTCGGTCTCGATGAGCCAATGACGCAGCTCGGCGAGGCCCTCCTCGGTGATCGCATATTCCTTGCGGCCGCGAGGGCCCTCGGACGACACCTCCAGCAGGCCCGCCTTGGAAAGCTTCGCGAGCTCGCCGTAGACCTGGCTCTGGGTGGCCGGCCAGACGTTGGCCAATGAGGTCTCGAACCGCTTCATCAGGTCGTAGCCGCTGGCCGGCCGCTCGGCGAGCAGGCCCAGCATCGCGTTTCTCAGGCTCATGTCTCCACCTTACCTTCCACCATTGACACGTCAAGGCTGGACCTTCTACCTTTGACGTGTCAGAGTTGGAATGTCGGCGGGGGTCAACGGGGCCAGGCCGCATCGGCTGAGGAGAGAAGTCATGAGCTACCTGCGCGGTTTCCTGCCCTGGATCGCCTTCGCCGTCGTGTCCACGGCCGGCTGGCAGTGGGGGGCGGTCATCGCCCTCGTCGTCGGTCTCGCACTGCTCGTCCAGGACCGCAAGGCGGGGGTCCCGGCCGAGTCGCTGATCCTCGAGGGCAGCACCGTCGTCTTCTTCGTCGTGCTGACCGCTCTCGCCTTCGCCCTTCCGCACAGTGGCCTGCGGAACTACAGTGGCGCGCTCGCGCTGGGGTGGCTCGCCGTGACCGCCTGGGCCACGGTCGTCATAGGCCGGCCCTTCACCACTGGGATCGCCAAGCGTCAGGCGCCGAAGGAGGTGTGGCACACCAAGGTCTTCCGCCGCATCAACGTCGTGATCACCTCGG